>DASXVL010000574.1:0-5212 GCA_036504255.1 Armatimonadota bacterium
GCCCCTTTTCGTTCTGCGATACCGAGCAGCCGATGAAAGAAAATCCGGCATCGCCGGCAGATAAGCCTGGGCAGGCGGCTCACGCGATTGCAGGAGCGACCGTCGGCTTCACCCTGCTAGATGTTGGGTAGATTGGTAAAATGAGCAGATTTTTCGCCACACGTCGTAAAACAACGAGAGCTAAACGCATAAACACCAACGAGACTGCTTGTTAGCGCCGCGAAGAACATGGTAATATAACATTACTCTACGCGGAACGATCTTCAAACAATGCGTTACCTCACTCTGTTACTGGCCTTGATACTGTTTGCGACCCTCCCTGCGCTGGCTGGGGGGGATGAACTCATGTCCAACGTGCCACTCAACGATCTGACGTATACGCAAATGCGGCAGCTTGACCGGTGGGATATCCTCTCCGATGGACAGGATAAACTGCGTGAGGAAAGCCGGCAACCGGTGCTCACCCGCTATGATATGGCGTTTTTGCTCGTTGAGCCACTGGAGCGCTGTGTCGCATTCGTGGCGATGCAAGAGACGCCGACCAGCGTGCTGCCAGAGCAACGCCGCCGCGCGGAGATCGCCTACCTGGCGCTCTCGAAGCTGTCGCCGACGGACTTCGACCAGATGCTCGTGATCATGTCGCAACTCGCCAAGACCTTCGCGAGCGATATTGATCAACTCTCGCCGGGCATGAGTGCCCGTGCCACAACCGCCTTACGCAAACTCACCTTGCCGCATTTTCGCCCCTGGACGCCGGCCAAAGGTACCTCCGATGTACCGACACCGGTGATACATCTGTCGATTAATCCGCACGTACAGCAGAGTACCGCGACCGGATTTCTCAACCTATCGTTTCTTTCGCCCACGCAGGGCGGGCGAACGAACCTCTTTACCACCCGCATCCCGCGTGTGGCCGCGCCCAGTACGAGCGGTTCCGGTGATGCGAGCGAAGCGGCCATAGTCGGTAGCCGTGCCGTGAGTTCCCTAGAGGCGGCGGTGGATGTGGCGTTTGGGCGTTTCCGGCTTTATGGCAGCCTCGCGACGCTGCCCGGTCAACCACCGATGCTGACCATTATCAAACCCGAAGGTAGCGGCAAAGCGATGTTGGGGATGGAAGTCGATCTTGTCCGTATCAAGAACCTGGGTATCAGCGGCATTTTCGAATACCACATTATGCGCTCCGGCGAACCGGCCAATTATGATATTAATACCGGTGCGGTCGGAGGCATCGGGCTCAACTGGTAATCCTGCGTTCAGGCTTTCGTGCCACAATACACGCGAAAGCCGCTCCCCTGCCCCACTTGTTCCACCTGGGTAAAGTACTTCGCCATTTCTTTGGCAAATGTTTTGGCCCCTTGCTTGGTACGGGCGACCAGATAGAGACGACCGTGGGGTTGTAGATGCGTCGCCGCCTCGGCGATGAGCGCGAAGATGATGGTGTTGCCCGCGCGTATCGGCGGATTCGTGAGGATCACATCGAACTGCTCGTCCGCGACCGGCGCAAAGCCTTCACCGACGCGCACCTCGGCATTGTCGACCCCGTTGCTCGCCAAATTTTGCCGTGCCAACGCCACCGCGCGTTCGTTGGGGTCGGTCATCAGCACGGTGGCCTGTGGGGCGAGCTTGGCGGCGACGATACCGATGACCCCGTAGCCGCAGCCCAGGTCCAGAATGCGTTGCGCGCCGGCGACATCCATCGCAATGAGTAATTCTTCCGTGCCGTTATCCGTGTGGCCGCGCGAAAAGACGCCGTGGTCAGTCCAGAACTTCAGCGGCAAGCCACGCAACGTATCCTCGTAGATGACCGGTTGGCTAAGTGAAGCCGGCTGCGCGGTATAGTAGTGATCATGATGCCGTTCGCTGCTCATGCTGCCATATATTCGC
Source organism: Armatimonadota bacterium (assembly GCA_036504255.1). GTDB lineage: Bacteria > Armatimonadota > Hebobacteria > CAIYQO01 > CAIYQO01 > DASXVL01. The sequence continues at coordinate 1,885 of DASXVL010000574.1, forward strand.
GGTCACGCCCCGGCATCCCTGCCCCGGCTAGGCGGCATGACCTTCTTGTCCATTGTTCGCCGCGAGATATTCTTTCACGGCGTCTTCCTCGTTATCATATATGTCAAATAACTGCGTAAGACGCGTCATCTCAAACACGCGGAGGATACGCCGGTTGCTGCAGGCTAATTTAATGGCGCCCTGCTTTTCGCGCACACGCGCCAACCCACCGACGAGCACCCCCAATCCCGAGCTATCGATGAACTCCAGGTTCGAGAGATTAATGATAATGTTCACCAGGCCCTCATCGATCAGGGCACGAATGGCCTTGCGGACCTCGGGTACATTGCGTAAGTCTAACTCTCCCGAGAGTCGCAAGACAGGTATACGCTCCGCTATTATCGCCCGTTCAATATTCATTGCGCTCCTCCAGGTGGGTGTATTGTAGTATACACGTTTCCTCGAAATGACATGCGCTCTTTCTGTGCCGTCGCCCCGCCATCAATGAAAAAAGTTGTCCACCTGCTCCATCATTGACCGCCCTCGCAGCTTGTGGAGAAAGACGCTGGCTGTCTACTGACAGGAAGCACATCCGTGTGCTACCATGACCTTACATGTTTTGGACGCAAGTACACTACCGCGGCGCGATTCATTTAGCGACTATCGATCTCTGGCTGGATGCCCGCAGCCGACGAGAGTGGGCGTTCATCTCGCATGCGCATAGCGACCACATTGCGTCTCATGACGAGGTCATCCTCTCGGAAGGCACGCACCGCTTCCTGCGCCAACGCAAGGCGACACCGCGCCAGGCGCACATCATCCCCTTTGGCGAAGCGCGCAAGATTCGCGACGTGGAATTTACCCTCTACCCGGCCGGACACATCCTCGGCAGCGCGCAGTTACTGGCCACCGTCAACGCGCAACGCCTCCTTTACAGCGGCGACTTCAAGCTGCAAGGCAACAGTGCGGCGGAAACGATCGTGGTGCCGCGGGCCGATGTGCTCATTATGGAAACCACGTTTGGGCACCGCCGCTATGCCTTTCCCCCGCGTGAGCGCATCATCGCCGAGATGGGCGACTGGTGTGACAACTGCCTGCGTGAGGGGATGACGCCGGTCCTGCTCGGCTATGCGCTGGGGAAAAGCCAGGAGATTTTAGCGGCGTTGGCTGGACGCGGCTACCGTTTTGTCCTGCACGATGCGGTCTATCAGATGACACGCATCGCCGAGGAACTCGGCGCGCCGTTTCCGGCCTATCAACGCTGGGAGCCGGGGCTGGGTGAGGGCTGTGTGGTCATCTGTCCGCCGCACCTGCGGAAATGGATCGTGCCCAAACTGCCGCCCTGCCGCACGGCGATTGTCTCCGGATGGGCGATGGACCCGTCGGCGCGGTTTCGCTACGGCGCGCACGCGGCGTTCTGCCTGAGCGATCATGCGGACTACCAGGACTTACTCGCCTATGTGGCGCGCGTGCAGCCGTCGCGCGTGTATACGGTCCATGGCTATGCGTCCGAATTTGCCAACGAACTGCGCCGCCTGGGGTACGACGCGCATGCGCTCGATCAGCCCGATCAGCTGGCGCTCTTCTGAAGCGCCGGCACGAGCAGCCGCCCGCTAAAGCCCCAGAGATGCCCCGCTTCCGCCCGCACCGAAACCAGGTCGCCCGGCGTCAACGTGACGTCGGCAGGCGCGGTGAAGACCACCGCTTTATCGTTGCGCGCGCGCCCGGTATATTTCTCCGGATCGCGCGGACTCGGCCCCTCGACGAGCACTTCAAAGATGTCGCCCACCTGGGCGGCATTGCGCGCGGCGCTCAAGGCGTTCTGCATCTCGACCATCTGATTCATGCGCGCCACCTTCAGCGCGTGCGGCACCTGATCAGGCAGACTGGCGGCCGGGGTGCCTGGGCGCGGACTGTACACAAACATGAACTGCTGGTCGAAGGCTAAGCGGCGATAGGTCTCCAAACTCTGCTGAAACATCTCCTCCGTCTCGCCGGGGAAGCCGATGATGATGTCACCGGTGACACTGATACCGGGGATGCGCTCGCGCACGGTGGCGAGCAACGCCTCGTAGCGCGCCACCGTATAGCCGCGCTTCATGGCGGCCAGCAAGCGGTCGTCGCCGGCCTGGATGGGCATATGAAAATGCTCCATCACCTTGGGCATGCTCGCCACCGCTTCCATGACCCGATCAGTGACTTCCAGCGGATGGTTCGTGGTAAAGCGGATGCGGGCTAATCCCTCAATCTCCTGCAGGCGCTCGAACAGATCGACGATATCGTAGGCGCGGGCGCGGTCACGTCCGTAGGCGAGGACGCTCTGCCCGAGCAACGTCACCTCTTGAATGCCCACCGCCACCAGTTGCCGCACCTCGTCCACCACGGCATCAGGCAGGCGGCTGGTGAATTTGCCGCGCACGTTGGGGACGATACAGTAGGCGCAGCGATAGTTGCAGCCTTCGATAATATTGACGAACGCTTTCAGCGCGCCCTGCCGGCGATAGATATCGTAGTCCTGCGTGCCCTTTTCCAGCGGTTCTTCATCAAGCACGAGATCGACCTGCGGCATGCCGGTCGCTTCGAGTTCCGCCAGCAGCGCCGGTAAGCGAAAGAGACGGCGCGGCCCGATAACCAGATCGACCGCGGGCGCGTTACGCAGGATGGCCTTGCCCTCTTTTTGCGCCATGCAGCCGCACACGCCGATGCGCATGCCAGGACGCGCTTCCTTCAGCGGGCGCAATTCGCCAATGCGGCTGTAGACCTTGTGCTCGGGCTTCTCCCGCACACAACAGGTTTCGAGCAGCACCAGGTCGGCGTCCGCGGGGTCCGGCACTTCGCTATAACCGAGGGACTCCAATTGGCGCGCCGCGGCCGCGGCGTCTGCCACGTTCATCTGGCATCCCCAAATTTCAATGTGGTATGTCTTGCGAGGTAACATGCAGCAGTCAATCCTTCATCATCCCACGCGGGAAATAACGGTCCTACTGTACCGAAATTCCCACGGATTGGCAACGTGCGGTACACTTGGCGCGGAGTCATGTACCTATGACAGACCCAGAGGCTTGATTTTGTGCACCGCTCAAAGCGCTGTACTGTTGCTTGGCTCTGCGCCTCGTAAGTGATCCCATCCAGGCTGTTGTTTCCGGCCGGGGATAGCCGGGCTATGGCCCTGTTCCAGACAGTGCTGCTGACATTAGCCTTGCCTGTTGTCCTTAGCACTGTCTGGAACAGGGCCCAAGCATAGTATTACCCACAAGTCGGTATAAGAGATGGAAAACGAAGAAATAGCTCATCTGCTCTCCGATGGACGAATTATTCATCGGTAGCAACGACGAGTTGTCAAGCCGAA
>DASXVL010000575.1:0-5636 GCA_036504255.1 Armatimonadota bacterium
CTCGGGAGAGCGGGACTCGCTGCGCTCGAACCCTTCCAAACCGTGCTAAGGACTTCAGGCCGGGCTGGTCACTGTCTGGATGTGTTTGCTCACGCGGCGCATACCCAAGTAACAGTACACCGCGTTGAGCGATGCACAACATCAAGCCTCCGGCGCTGCTGGAGGTAGCAAATTGGAGTCTGTATGGCTGAATTAACACCCGGTGAACGTGTCGTGCGTTGTCTTACCGGCGAAGAGATTGATCGCGTTCCCTATGGCGTCGGCATCGGCTGGTCGCCTTGGGGAGAAACGCTCGAAAACTGGCGCGTGGAAAGCGGCGTCGCTGATCTCAATGTTGGCGAGTATTTTGGCTTCGACCGCAGCTTCGCGCAACCGGAGATCACACTCGGTCTGCTGCCGGCCTTTGCGCCGGTGGTGCTTGCGGAAACTGAGGAATTCATCATTCATCGCGATGCGCGCGGTATTACCAAGCGTGATCGGCGCGATGGGGGATCGATGCCCGAGTTTCTGGAGTATCCGGTAAAGACCCCGGAGGACTGGGAGCAGCTCAAGGCTGAGCGGCTGCGCATTGACGACCTCGCGCGCATCAGCCAGGATTGGGACCAATTCCGTGCGCGCCTCAAGGAGACCGGCGAAGCGGTGCAGGTGGGCTGGTTTCCCTATGGCGCCTTCGGCACGCCGCGTGATCTCATGGGTGACGAGGAACTACTCGTCGCCTTTTATGATGAACCGGAGATGGTCAAAGACATGATGCAGCACCTCACCGCGCTGTGGATTGCCCTCTTCGCACGCGTGGCCGCCGAGGTACAGATCGATCATATCCATATCTGGGAAGACATGTCGGGCCGGCAGGGCTCGCTCATCTCCCCGGCGATGGTGGAAGAGTTCATGATGCCCTGTTACGATCGCATCCGCGACTTTGGCCGCAGCGCCGGCGTGCGCCTGATATCGGTGGATACCGATGGTGACTGCGCCCAACTGACGCCGGTGATGATGCGTCATGGCGTCAACATGATGGTCCCCTTTGAAGTGCAAGCCGGCTGCGACATCCACGACTACCGCCGTCGCTATCCCACATTAGGCATTATGGGCGGTCTGGACAAGCGCGCCCTTGCCGGCAGCACCGCTGAGATTGACGTGGAGCTCGCGAAAGCGGCGGAAATGGTCCGCCATGGACGCTACGTACCCGGCTTCGACCACCTCATTCCCCCGGATGTCAGTTGGGAGAACTATAAATATGCGGCCGCACAGATGCGCAAGATCTGCTTCGGAGCATAACCGCGTATTCCTCACAGGCACGAGCACTGGCTACGCGGAGTGACGGAAACGGCGAGCAATGGCCAGTGCGAGAAAGCCGACGGCCCACAGCAACGCCAGGGCGAGGCAGAGATGCGGCAGGCGATACACGCCGCGCACGTAGGGCGTCATGGTCTGCTGTGCGACGACTTGGCCCAACGCGGAGCCCTGCCCCTCACTGGTGGGAATGGTGGCGACGGAGAAGCCGGACGGGTTGATCACCTGCGAATCGCCGGAGGAGGTAGCGCGCACCACCCAGCGTCCCGTTTCCGCCGCGCGCGCCAACGCCATCAAGGCATGTTGACGATGTTGCAGCGGGGTCCAGTCGTAGGAGTCGAATGTTGGCACAAAGAGCACTTCCGCACCGTTGCGCACAAGCGTGAGCGCGTCGGCGGCGAAGTCGAAGTCATAACAGATGGCAACGCCGAGACGCCCGACCTCCGTGGGAAACGTCGGATAGGCGCGGCCGGGCACGCCATCGGAGAAGAACTGGATGGGGTGGGTCTTGTGATATTTGCCGAGCACCGTGCCGTCCGGCCCGATGATGAGCGCAGTGTTGCCGAAGAGCGCGCCGTCGAGCGAGAGCATGGCATGCCGGCGCAGCCAATCCACCCGCGTGTTGTCCGGCAGGTGTTCCTTGCAGCCCAGCACCAGCGTGCAACGCGCGGCGCGCGCGATATCCTGGAGCTCGGCGAGTAATTTGGGGTCGGATAGCGGGTAGTCGACCAGCGCGTATTCCGGCCAGACGATGAGTTTCGGGTGATGTCGCGCCAGCACGGCGGTTTGCTCGCGCAGGTCACGCAGGCTGCCGACCTCCTGCTGAATGATGCCCACGCGAAAGCCCGCGGTGCGTTCCCCGGGCTCGTTGCGAATGCCGATGGGGGCGTTCAGATAGAGCGAGAGCGGGATGACGATAGCCGCCGTCAGGCCCACGGCGAGCAGTTTTGGCGTCCAGCGCGTCCGTGCGGCGATGATCTCCAGCAACAGGGCATTGACGAACATGATGAGGAAAGAGACGCCGTAGACGCCAATGAAGGGGTAGAGCGCCCCACCGCGGCGGCAGGAGGCGAAGGCGAAGCCGAACTGCGCCCAGGAAAACTGGAAATACCACCCTTCGCACCGGATCCATTCCACCGCCAGCCAGCAGACCGGGGCCAGCGCGACGACCGCCACACCGGCGAGCCAGCGTGAGCGCCACCCGTCCGCCTCGCCGACCATCGCCCGGTAGGCGAGGCCGAAGAGCACCCAGGGGAGCGCTGCGAGCACATAGACGCCGATCACGCTGGACCCGAAGATGGCGCGCATCCAGCTCAAGGTACCGAAGAAGAAGACGATGCCGAACAGGAGCATGAGCCACCCGGCGGCGCGTACCGTGGCGGTGCGGCGCAAGGCAAAGAGCAGCGGCAGCAGGTCGAGCCAGGCAAACCACCAGACCTCGCGCGGGGGCAACATGAAGGACGCGAGCATGCCGGCCATGATGGTGAGCAGGATATTCAGTCCAGCGCCACGCACGAACGCATCCACCTTGCTCGGCGTCGATATCTCTTGGGGCTGCCGTGTCGCTTCCAGAGTGGTCATCCGCACCTCCCGCGCCGCGAACGTCAAGATCTACCAATTGTATCACGAAGCGAGCGGTTGTCCAGCCAGTGAACGAATTAGCTCAGCATACCTTTGGCACGCCCGATCTTCTTGAGGTAGTCATGTTCCCACACGAAATCGAGGAGATCGCTCACGCGCGCATGGGCCAGGCCAATGACGGTGTCCGCCGCGCCATAATACATCCAGAGTTGGCCGTCGCGATTCAACGCACCGCAGGTGTAGACGACGTTGGGCAGCAGCCCGCTGGTTTCATAGGGTGCGCTGGGGGCGAAGGCCCATTCCGCGGCACGGGCGAGCACTTTGCGCGGGTTGTCACGGTCGAGCAGCGCTAACCCGAGCCGGTAGATGGGTTGGCGACCCAGTTCCTTGACGCCGTGGTAGATGAGCAGCCATCCCTGGTCAGTGAGCAGAGGAGGCGCGCCGACGCCGATACGCAGGCCGTCCCACCAGGGGCCGCCACGCACGGGCAGCAACACGCCCGGTTGGCTCCAATGATCGAGGTCGTGCGGCGAGCTGGCGTACCAGATATGCTCTTGTCCGCCGGTGACCGGGCGATGGAGCATAAGCCAGATGCCGTCGAACTTCTGTGGGAAGACGGTGGCATCCTTGTTGGTTGGGGAGTGAACGACGCCGAGCCGTTCGACGCTTTCAAAGTCATGCGTGATGGCGAGCGCCACCGATGGGCCGTAACGCGAGTACGCAGTGTAGGCGATGATCCATTCGCGTGGCCCCAACTGTGTCACGCCGGCATCTTCACAGCCCCATTCCTCGAAGGGGTAATCCGGCAGGTCCGGTTCGAGCAGCGGGTGATCGGCGATGCGCCAGCTATCCACGCCATTATGGCTGCGCGCCACGCGAATCTGCGAAATGCCCTGGCGTAGTTCAATGCGCAGCAGCAGCACCACCTCGCCATCCACGCAGGCCACACCGGGGTTCAGTACCCCGTTCGCTTCGAAGGGCAGGCTGGACGGCGTCAAAATCGGTTCGTAGCCATGGCGCGTAAAGATGGCATCACTCATGGTAGACTCCCTCTAGCAGCCCACGGATAAAGTCGCTTGCCATCTCGCTTGATCTTTTCGCCCAGGTTGCCACACTCGATCCGGCAACCGCCTTTATCCGCGAACTGCTATTCCCCATCGAGCATAGCGTATGCTGGGAAAAACAGGGAGGGGATGCTTAAGCATTCCTCTGGGCGTGTGCGCGGTTCTGCACAGCATAATCTTCGTGACCAGGCTGTCGGGCGCATGAACATTCGTTGCGCGGCAGCTTTGGTACACTGGCGTATCAGTCTTGATGGGATATCCCGATGCTTCAGCGTGCCTTCACGCTCGTGATGCTGGTGCTCCTGGTACTGGTGGTCAGTTTGACCACCGTGCTGTTGCTCATGCAGTCGCGTCATAGCCGCATTCTTGAAGGGGAAGTCGGCGCCGTGCGGGTATTGGAGGCCACCTATCAAGCGTCGATGACCCTCGACCGGCAGCGCGTCGCCGTCGCATCCAGCACCTATCTCCCGTTGGATCATCAGGCGTTCAAGGCATGGGGCGATACGTTCAAACAGCGCTTACAAGGCGCCGCAATCAATGGTACGCCGGACGAACAAGCGCAAGTGCAGCGTATTCAGTTGCAATACGCGCAGTTCATGCATGCGGCGCAGGTCTTACCCCCCAAGCCATCCCCCGTGATGGTACAGGGAGTACAGGATGAGGCAGAGACCGTCACCGATTTGCTGGAGGCCTTTCGCGTCGGGCATAGTGTGAATCTCTCGGCGCTCTTTGTTGCCGAGCATGATCAACGCGCCCTGAACGTGGCCGTGTTGTTGGTGGCGAATGGGGCCGTGCTGATTATGATGCTGGCGGGGCTGACGTTGCTGGCACGGCTCGGTCATTCACAGGCAGATATGCAGGCGCTCCGTGCGACGGATCAATTGCGCGGTGAGTTCATTTCGTTCGCCGCGCACGAATTACGCAATCCGGCCAGCGCCATTAAGACCGGCGCTTCCATGTTGCGCGAGCCGGATCTCGATCCGGCATTGCAGACGCAAGTCGTCGATTCCATCAACCGCAGCGCCGAGGCCTTGACGCGCGTGGTGATGAACTTACTGAATATGGGACGCATCGAAGCCGGGGAGTTGCGCCTGCGCCGGGAACGTATCACGTTGGATACGTTGGTGAATGATCTCGTCGCGGAGTTGGAAATCTACCACCCGGGCATCGAGAAGCGCGTGCAGCGCAACCTGCCCGACGTGCAGGTGTTCGTCGATCCGGAGTATATTAAGCTCGCCCTCTCCAATGTGCTGGATAATGCTATTAAATATTCTCCACCCGGCTCGCCGATAGCTATTGCGGGTGAGAGCGAGAACGCGCGGGTAACCGTGCATGTCCGTGACATGGGCAGCGGCATCCCATCCGCGCAATTGCCCCATATTTTTGACAAATTTGAAACGAGCGGAGAAGCGCCGCAGAGCACGCGGCGCGGCATCGGGCTGGGACTCTACATGATGCGCCTGCTCGTCGAAGCGCACGGCGGTACGGTATGGGCGGAAAGCACCCCTGGCCAGGGCACGACCATCTCCTTTAGCATACCGCGCGTATAACCGCCGCTGTCGGTCGTATCCGCCATTGACAGTCACCGGCGCATTTGGTAGGATATGCGTCGGCTCGTCTGACAAACCCCGTGAGCGAGTCTTGGTAACACACATGCGCCTGTAGCTCAGTTGGTAGAGCAACGGACTTTTAATCCGT
>DASXVL010000576.1:0-4582 GCA_036504255.1 Armatimonadota bacterium
GCGCCGCCTCGCCGGTGAACGCGTAATAATGCCCACAACGTCACCCGGGCACTAGCAGCTCGCGGATAACGTTGCTTGCCGGATCGCGCAGAGATTTTTGTGCAGGTTGCTCCGCGAGATACGCGACTTTACTGGCAGTAAATGAACGGATCTCGCGGAGCAACCTGGGCAAAAAGATCCAGCGAGCCGGTAAACAATGTTATCCGTGGGCTGCTTGGTGAGATAGCTCGGGGCGTGCAGGAGGAGCACATGAGAAAATTGCTCGCAATGGGGATCGGCGCCTTGCTCTGGAGTGTCGCGTCGCTCGCCTTCGCGTACCCAACACTGGTGGGGCCAACCGGTGGCGCCACGCTGCCGACCGGAGATATCACACCGTCACGCATTGACGTCGCCGGCGATTTCTATGATACCACGGGGCAGCAGACCTACCCGGTGCGTGGCCTGTTCAGCTACGGGTCATGGGAACTGGGTGGGGCGTACACGTTTAATCGCGCCGACAATGTGTGGGGGGTGAATGGCAAGTATAATTTCCCTATTGGCGGACACCCAGATTTCGCCCTCGGCGCCATATATACCCAGCAGCAACACACGGACGTGAACGCGACCAGCGTATACCTGGTGCATACACATCCGTTCAGCGGTGGGCACATGGCCATGACGCAGATGGCGAACCCCACCGGACTGCGGGGCAACATCGGTATCGATTGGACCTCAGTGGATTTCAAGCCCGGCACGCACACGGCCCTGCGCGCCTTCATCGGCGCGGACTACACCTTTGCCGACCGCTTGTCCATCGCCGCCGAATACCAAACGAAGAGTGGCAGGTTGCGGGAAGACCGCGCGCTCTCTTCGCTGGTGGTGCGCTACCCGTTTAGCGCACTGCTCGGCGCAGAAGTGGGGGTCAGCAATGTCTCCCCTCTTGGCCTCTTCGGCGGCGATGATCACCGCCTGTTTGCCGGCATCAATATCACTTTCGGGGGAAGCGCCGGCGCTGCAACGAGCAGCACTGGCATGCCTATGACACCCAGCCGTTATTAAGTGATGCCCGGTGGCGGCGTGACGGCATTTTGCGATTTGCACGGGATTTTTCAACTAATATTTCCGGGAAAGATCCCCGAGATCGCAAAATGCCGGCATGGTGTCACCGCTAATACGCACGCCCTGCTCTTGACGAGCGCGCCACACACCCGCTACAGTGAGGGATATTCTCACATCGACCTCGTGTCCGCAGGAGTTTTCGCATGGCTTGCGCTTGTGCATGCAGTACCATTTTTTTTCACGCGCATTTGGGCGATTTACGCGATCACTATGAAACGATCGCTGAACCGGCGAATGGCTATCTGACACAGTTGCAGGACGCCTGCGTGCTGGTGGATGCCGTGGCCTCAGAAACGGCGGATTGGGCGCGCCAGACCCACCTCGCCACACTACTCTCGCTCGACAACACGGTGGCCCTCTCCGTCTTTATCATCGGCGATCTCTGGGCGATCGCGCTCTCCTATGATGGCAAGGCTGGTCCCGTCGCCGCCTTCACGCCGGATAATTCCAAGGCGATTGACCAATTGCCGCATGTCTTGTTCGCGTTGGAAAAGCAACTGGTTGATCTCTTCCCCGACCGCGTTGACGCCGAGGCGATCGATCAGATCTTCGGCGCGATGTTGGAAGGCGCCGTCAGTGCGGAAGACGGCATCGTCGAATTACTGGACATGCTCGGCTGTCCCCCCGATTGGTTGCGTTGGAGCTGGTATGAAACCATCCCGGAACAGCTCTTCCTTGACCCCGACCTCACCGACCGTGTGGCGCCTTTAGGTGAAGCGCGCACCCTGTGGGAGGAGTAGACCGCCCCGCCGGCCCCGGAGTTCCTCTCGACCAGTTTCTGCTCTGTACGCGATCTCCGACAAGATGCCCGATAACGCCGCGTCCGTGCAGGAAAGTCGGAGAACTGTGCCGCCGCTTTGGCTTTGATCACGCATAATCATCTCGCAGCAATCGATACCGATAGGTGAGAGATGTCCGATGCCTTGAACGATCAGAGACAAGGGCCGCACGAGCCGCGGGCCAGTAGGTTGCGCGGGTGGCAGGTGGTCGTCCTCACGCTGGCCTTCCTACTGCTCTACCTTGTGCTTGCACTGATTCCCGGTATGCCGGAGCAATTTTACGGATCCCGTCCCTGGTACATGCCGGCCGGGTTAAGCATCGCATTATTGGTCTTCTTCGGCCTCCGTTTCGTGCCGGCGGTGTTCGTTGGCGCGTTCGTGACTGCCCTGTTCGTGCTGCGGCAGCCTGGTGTGGCTGCCCTCGACGCTGCCGTCGTCACCGTGGGGTATAGCAGTGCCAGCGCCGCGCTGCGCTATGGCTTCCGCATACATCGACACTTTCGGTCCCAGCGCGATCTGTTCTACTTCGTGGGCGTGAGCCTCATCGCTCCGCTCTTCGTCGGCGCGATCAACGTCGCACTCCTCGTCGCCTTCGGACGCATTCCCCAGGAAGCGTATGGCCCTTCCACCCTCAAATGGTGGATCGCTGATTCGGTCGGCATTATGACCGTGGCGCCGTTTCTACTCACGGTGGTATTCCCTCGCCTGCAGCGCTGGCTCGCGGGTGACGCATCACCTGCAAATCGTCCCACGCCCGCACAGCGACAACGCGTGAGCCTGTGGGAGCAGGCGCTGTGGATGGTGGGAGTGGTCTTCATTCTCTGGGTCTCCTTCAACTCTCCCTTCGCCCACGATTACCACCTTTTCTATTTCGGCTTCATTCCACTACTCTGGATGACGCTGCGCTGTGGCTTGCCCGGCGCCAGCACCGCGGTGCTCCTCTTGAATATCGGAACGGTGCTGTGCCTACGCAATGCCGGGGTCATCTTCTATAGCGTCACGGACATCCAACTCTTCATGCTCGTCCTTTCACTGACGGGGCTCTTGCTTGGGGTTACGGTGTCGCTGCGTCAACGTGCGGAAGAAACGATGGCGCACGAACAGCGGCGCCTCCAGACCGTGCTGCAGACGCTCCCCATTGGCGTCATAATCACCGATGCCAGCGGACGTATCCTCGATGTCAACGCACAATTTTATGCGATTTGGGGAGACAGCGCCCCACGTGTGGCTACCATCAAAGAGTACAGCGCCTATAAAGGCTGGTGGGTAGACAGTGGCAAGCCGCTGGCCGCGCACGATTGGGCTCTGGTGCGGGCCTTGCAGCAGGGAGAAACCATCACCGCTGAACTGGTCGATATCCAACGCTTCGACGGTGCGCGCGCCGTCATCCTGCTCGGTGCGGCGCCGATTCGCGAAAGCGGAGGCACGCTCATCGGCGCGGTCGCCGTCATGCAAGATGTGACGGAACAACGCTTGTTGGCCAGCCAAATCGCCGCAGTCAACCGAGCCTTGACGGTGCTCTCCGGTGCGAACGAAATTCTTATCCGCGCCACGGATGAAACGTCCCTCTTACAAGACGTCTGCGGGTTAATCGTCGCCAAAGGCAACTATTGCTTCGCATGGGTTGGCTTTGCGGAGCATGACGCAGGGAAAACGGTGCACCCCGTGGCGCGGGCCGGCTATGAGGGGGGCTATCTGGATACCGTACAGATCAGCTGGGCGGAAACAGAACGCGGCCTCGGGCCCACCGGCACAGCCATCCGCACCGGCCAGCCGGCGGTGGCGCAAAATATTCCCACCGACCCGACCTACGCCCCCTGGCGCGAGGAAGCGGTGACACGTGGCTATGCCTCGTCGATCGCCTTACCCTTACATGACAACCATGGCAACACTTTTGGCTCGCTCACTATCTTTTCTCCGAAAGCGGATGCGTTCGATACCGCCGAAGTCACGCTGTTACACGAGCTGGCCGATGATCTGTCCTACGGAATGATCGCCCTACGCACGCGCGAAGCTCGGGAGCAAGCCGAGGAAGAGTTGGAAACGATCTTTGCGGCTGCGCCCATGATGATCATTTACAAGGATACAAACGGACAACTCCTGCGCGTGAACCGTGCGTATGCCGAGGCGGCTGGACGCTCGGAGGAGGAACTGGTCCGCTTGCCAACGGCGCAGCTCTATCCACGGGGAGACCTGGACAAATATGAGCAGGATGATCGCGAGGTATATACCAGCGGACAGCCGAAACTCGGCATCATCGAAGAACTGGAGACGGCACAGGGCCGGCGCTTGATACGCACGGACAAAGTGCCCTACCGAGGAAAAGACGGACGCATTCTCGGTGTGATCGCCTTCGTGCTGGACATTACCGAGCAAAAACGTGCCGAGGAAGAATTGGAACAGGAACGCGCGCTGCTCTCCTCCGCGATCGAGTTGCTGCCCTTCCCCATTTTCTTCGTCAATTATGAGGGCATCATCTTTCGGGCAAATCAGGCGACGCAATCTTTCTTCGGTGAACAACTTTGCAAGAACTGGTGGGATATTGAACTGCTGGAGCCGGACACGAAAGTGCCCATTCAACAGGCAAATCGCCCCGCCAAGAAGGCGCTGCTGGGGACGACACTACGTGGATTGGAAGCGCTGCTCCGACTCAAACACGGGCGAGAAATCCCGGTATTGATCCACGCCGCCCCCATCTATATTGG
>DASXVL010000577.1:0-2199 GCA_036504255.1 Armatimonadota bacterium
CATGCGCCATTCGGCGACACAGGCTGTGCTTGAACGCCGTGACGTGATTATCGTGGCCTCGGTGTCCTGTATCTACGGTTTGGGCTCGCCGGACGATTACCAGGCGCTCAGCATCCAGTTGCAGCGCGGGACTGATTATCCGCGTGATGCGATTATTCGCAAGCTGGTCGATTTGCAATTCGCCCGTAACGATATTGCGCTGGAGCGTGGGAAGTTTCGCGTGCGCGGTGACGTCCTCGAAGTGCATGCGGTCGATACCAAGCAGGTGACGCGGGTGGAGATGTTCGGTGACACTATCGAGCGTATCACCCTGGTCGATCCCCTCACCGGCGAAATTCTGGAAGAGCCGGAGCATGCCATGATCTTTCCGGCCAGCCATTACGTGTCACTGCCGGAGAAGATGGAACACGCCGTAGAATCCATTGAAGCCGAACTAATGGAACGCTACGACTGGTTCATTGTACGTGAGCGAATCTTGGAAGCGCAGCGCCTCATGCAGCGCACCCGCTATGACCTGGAGATGATTCGCGAGATCGGCTACTGCAACGGCATCGAGAACTATTCCCGCTATTTCGATGGGCGGCATCCGGGTGAACCACCGTACACCTTGCTCGACTATTTCCCGAAAGATTTCTTGTGCATCATCGACGAGTCGCACCAAACGGTACCGCAACTCCATGGTATGTATGCCGGTGACCGTTCACGGAAAGATACGCTCATTAATTTCGGTTTCCGCCTGCCGTGCGCCTATGATAATCGCCCGCTGACCTTCCCGGAATTCGAAGAGCGCGTCGGTCAGGTCATCTTTACCACGGCGACGCCGGGTCCGTTTGAACGCGCCCATACCGCGACGACCGTCGAACAGATCGTGCGGCCGACGGGGCTCATCGATCCGGAAATTATCGTACGACCGACCAAAGGTCAGGTGGATGACCTGATGGAAGAGGTCAAAGTCCGCGTGAGCCGGGGCGAACGCGTACTGGTCACCACGCTGACGAAAAAGATGGCCGAGGACCTGACCGACTACTTCATCGATCTGAATGTGAAGGTGCACTACCTGCACAGCGACTTGCAGACGTTTACCCGCTCGGAGATTCTGCGCGATTTTCGCCTGGGCGTGTACGATGTCATCGTCGGCATTAACCTGCTGCGTGAAGGACTCGACCTGCCCGAGGTGACGCTGGTGGCGATCCTTGATGCGGATAAGGAAGGCTTCCTGCGCTCTGACACCGCGTTGATTCAGACCATCGGGCGCGCGGCGCGCAACGTGAAGGGCACCGTGATCATGTACGCCGATCGGGTCACCGACTCGATGGAACGCGCTATCGGCGAAACGAATCGTCGTCGCGCCGTGCAAGTTACGTATAACACGGAGCATAACATCACGCCGATGACCATTGTGAAGGATGTGCGTGAGCTGCTCGGCGCCGGCAAGGTCGCCGAAGAGGAAGCCGTCTACCAGGTGGGCGCCTCCGAGCCCGGGGTGAGTCTGGAAGACCGCCTTGCCGTCGTAGAGAAGAAGATGCGGGAAGCGGCGAAAGCGTTACGTTTTGAAGAAGCGGCGCAACTGCGTGACCAGATGATTGTGCTACAGGGTAAAACGCCCACACAGGCCCCGCAGACACCGAAACGGCACCTCAACGCGAAACAGGCGGTACGCGTGCAGAAAGCGAAACAGCGCAGCAACGGTGGCCGCTAACGTGCTATACTAACGCTAGCTGTGCGCGCATGCGCAGGGCGGATAATTCTTTCGACCCCAGAAAGGAATCCCCATGTCTGCTGATCCACGCCCCCTAATAGTGGAAATTTGCCATTTGTTGGCTTCCCAACGCTTTACCTCGGCGACCGGCGGGAATGTCAGCGCGCGTTTATCCGATGGTACCTTTTGGGTGACGCCAACCGGCTTGCACAAAGCGCGTGTGCAAATCGAAGATCTGGTGCGTGTCACCGACACGTGCGCGGTCGTCGAGGGCTCACGCCGTCCATCGAGCGAAACGCTGGTGCACCTGGCGATGTACCGTGCCTTGCCGCAAATGGGCGCCGTGGTGCATGCGCATCCCCCGGCAGCGACCGGCTTTGCGCAGGCCTGCGTCCCCATTGACACGCGTTGCTCGTCCGAGGCGTCAGTGATCCTCGGCAAGGAAGTGCCGCTGATCCCGTATGACCGTCCCTCTACGCAGGTGTTAGCTGATCTGGTTG
>DASXVL010000578.1:0-4304 GCA_036504255.1 Armatimonadota bacterium
TTTGAACAGTGTTGGGCGGGAGCCTCGCCCTCCACAGTTCCCCCGTGCTCGTGCTCGTGCTCGTGCTCGTGCTCGTGCTCGAAAAGAGAATAACTGCTTTGGAGAACGAGAAGGAGAAGGAGAAAGAGAACGATTATAATGTAATGCTGCAATTACCTCCCAAGCCAGTCCCCGTTTTTCGCTCACCTTCTTTCTTAGAACTTCACGGAGTCGTCTACCGTTATTCCAGTATAGTGACGAGCAGCAGCCAATCTCATCGGTCCGTGTTCACTTTCACCGCCCTGTCGCGACCTTGGTCCGGCTTATGAACACGTTTCCTCACCGGACTCACTACCATAGGAACGTCGGTCGGGATACACAGCGCCGATGCGTTGGCCAATCCGACTTGCATCATGCTCTAGGCTGGGTAACAAACAAAGGATGTGATTGATGGACGTGCAGGAACTGATAACCCTGCAGCAAGCGGAGGATTTCGCGACCCAACCCCCGGACAGCATTTTTACGATCATCACCCGTCGTTGGCAGTTGATGGTGAGTATCATCCTGGTTTTCCTGGTGGCCGGCGTGGGCGAAATCTATCTGCGCCCCCCGATATACCGGGCGGTCAGCAGTATCCAGGTGGTGACGGAGAGCAGCCCAGCGGCGGACGCCGACGCCCTGGACAGCGATTTCCCTCCCCTCGCCGACTTACGCGCCCTGTCCCGCGGTCGTTCCGTCGACACCCAGGTGGAGATACTCAATAATCTCGATCTGCTGACCACAGCCTTTGGACAATTAACGGAAACGGACCGCCAGGCGGGCTTTACCGCGAAGCAAAAGCCCAGCGACCCCGTGGCTATCAGCGCGAAACCGAATACCAACATCATCAATATCACCGTGCGTGCGCGCGATCCCGAAGCGGCTGCCGCATTCGCCAATAGCATTGCTGACACCTATTTCGCCTCCGACCAGATCACGAAACAGCAATTAATGCGACAGGCGCGCGAGTTCATTGCGCAACGTCTGGCAGAAACCCGTGCGGAGTCAGAGCGCGCGAAGGCGGCATTGGCGGACTATCAAGCGCAGACCGGACTGGTGAGTCCGGATGAACAATTTACCAAATCCGTGGACGCCTTGCTGGTGTTGCAAAATGAAGTGCCCCACCTGGAGGCCCAGGTGGACGCCGATACCCAGGCGGTCGCGAGCTTGCGCGCGTCGCTCTCCGGCCTGGAGGATAGCGTGATCGCGGATACCGTGTCCGGCAGCAACCCGCAATACGCGCATGCGCTGCAAACCTTGCAAGATCTGCACACGGAACGCGCGCGCCTGCAACAGGAATACACGCCGGCATCGCGCGAGATGCAGGCGATCCAGGCGCAGATCGCCGACCAGGAAGGTCAGTTACGCCAGATCAGCACGACGGTGGTGACCAGCGTCAGGCGGGGACGCAATCCGGTGCGTGATGATTTGTATCGGCAATATGCCGGTACGCTGGCAACCAAGGCTGCCGATACCGTACGCTTGCGAGCCCTGTCCACCGTTGCCAATCGGCAACTGGCGCTGTTACGCCATTATCCCGGGCAACAGCAGCAATGGTCGGAACTGCTGGTGAACGCACGTCTGCTGCAGGAGAAAGTCCAAAAGCTGAAAGGGCAGTACCAGTCACTGGTGGCCAGTGAGAATTCCAGCATT
This sequence comes from Armatimonadota bacterium, assembly GCA_036504255.1. Taxonomy (GTDB): domain Bacteria; phylum Armatimonadota; class Hebobacteria; order CAIYQO01; family CAIYQO01; genus DASXVL01. The sequence goes on from DASXVL010000578.1 coordinate 1,672, forward strand.
CCCAGCGGTCGCTTTGTGGCCAGGGCGCATCCCCTCAACACGCCGATCCTTCCCAACCCGGGGATGGATGTCTTGCTGGCGCTGGCGCTGGGCGTGATGGCCGCGGTGATTGGCGCCTTGATCAGCGAAGCGGTGGATGATCGTATCACGGACCGCACCATGATCGAACGCGTGGCCGGGTCACCCTGCCTGGGGATCATTCCCCGGTTTACTCGACTAGACGAGGCGGTGGTGCATGGTCAGACGACGCGACACCGCCTGCTGGAACCGTTTTTCGTGTTATGCAATCGCCTTTCTTGCTTCGATGGCGATCCGATGCGTTTGCTGGCGGTGACCAGTTCCGCTCCCGGTGAAGGAAAAACGCTCTGCAGCCGGCAACTGGCGCGCGCGATCGCGGCCTACGGCAAGCGCGTGCTCCTGGTGGATGGCAACCTGCGACATCCCTCGCTGCATGTGTCACCTGAACGGGCTACCCACGGCGGATTAGTGCAGGTCGTCATCGGTGGCGCGAGCCTCGAGAGTGCGATCACCTCATCCGATGACACAGGCGTCGACATCCTCCCCACCGGACTCTTCACGGTGGAACCGTCACTCATCTACGCGGCCATGAAGCAGCAAGACCTGCTGCGCAAGCTCGCGGTTTCCTACGACGCCATCATTGTTGACGGGCCATCCTGCCAGACGCTCAGCGATGTGCAGGTTCTGGCCACCCTGGTGGATAGTGTCTTGCTCATCGTGGCCGAACACCAGACGAGTCGCCGCGCGCTGCGGGAAGCCGGTGTCGCATTGCGACAGACGGGCATACGCTTTACCGGCATCATGCTGAATAAGTCCACCTCGCGAGAGCGGTTGTAGCATGGTCGTCACGACACCATTCAACAACAGATCGGCGCGTCAGGCTGTCCGTGGACACACCGCGACCTGGACGCCGATACTGGCCGCCTACAGCGTCTACCTGGGATTGGCGCTGTTCGGCTACCTCATCGGACATGATTTCCTCGTCGTGGGGGGGATGCTCTTCGTCCTCACCTTCGTTATCACCTATGGTCAGTATCTCCAGCGGACACCGGTCACGCCCTTGACCATCGGTATTATCTTCGCCGGCTTGCTCCCGTTGATCGCCGTGGCCCGGAGTCCAGCCACGACGAACCTGGCGGTGTTCAATTTCCTGGTGAAGCATTACGCGTTCTTCCTGATCATCCTCATCAGCACGCAACTGCCCCTGCGGCCCCTACCCCGGTGTCGACAAAGCCGTTGGGTGTATGGGGCGATTGTCGCGGCACTGGTCATCAGCCTCGTGCATGCGCGGCTTACCGGCGGCGTGCTTGTTGATGAACGCGTCAGCGGCATGTTCGCCAACCCGAATAACCTGGCGTTGATGGCTCTGTGCCTGCTCTGTTTCATCGATGACGCGAGCAGTTGGTCGTTTCGCTGGGCCACCCATGGCCTGGTGATCGTCCTGCTGCTGTTATCAGGAACCGCCGGCGCGATCGTGGGCTATGCGGTCGGTCGGGGCTATCAACTCATCCAATCACAACGGTCGGCGCACGGGGTGTTGATCCTGTGCAGCATCGTGGCCATGATGATCGTGCTGCCGCTGGCATTCGCGCCGGTGCTGCTGACCTACCCGCCCATCCGCTCCCTGGCGACTAAAATCGACATCGCCGTGCAGAATATCCCACTGGCGCTCGAGGGACATGAGATCAACTATTGGCATTATGAGCAAGAGGCCGGGGAAGGCACGGCATCAGGCCTGTGGCGCCTGGCACACTGGCGCAAGACCCTGGTGCTGTATGCCGCCGGCAGTCTCCGGCAGCAGGTGTTTGGCTTTGGCATCGGCACCAGTGAGATGTTGCTGGAGAAGAAACCACACAACGATTATCTCCGCGTGCTCTTCGAACTGGGCATCGCCGGGAGTCTGGCGTTGGCCGTAATCTGGGGGCACCTCTTTTGGCGCATGGCGCCGGCGTCACGCTGGGTCTTCGTGGCGGTGGCTACCTATTCGTTTACGGAAAACAATGCCGACAATTTTCTGGCGATGAGCTTGTTTGCCTTGTTTGTCGTCAGTGCCGCAATGTATCCACGCCTCGTGACAGCAACACATCCAGCCTCCCGCGTACCGAAGGATGGTCCTGATGCATGTCACGTTGGTCAATAACTATTTGTATCTTCGCGGCGGTGCGGAACGCGTGGTCTTCGAAGAAACGGAATTTCTGCGCCAGCAACAGGTAACGGTAAGCCACTTCTCCCGCCGGCACGCGCAGAACATCCCCACGCCCTATGATGCATACTTCCCTCCCTTCGTCGATCCCTTCACATTGCCGTTGGCCGGGAAAGTGCGGCACGCGCCCCGCATGATCTATAATGCGCATACCTACCGGTCCTTCATCCAGTTTCTCCAGAGCGTCCAGCCCCAACTGATCCACGCGCATAACATCTATGGGGGATTAACGTCGGCCATCAGTGATGCGGCCACGCGGCAGGGCATCCCGATGGTCATGACGCTGCATGACTACAAATTGCTCTGCCCGGCGTACCTGATGCTCCGCAAAGGGCAGGTGTGCGAAGCCTGCCTGCATGGGCGGTATCTGCGATGCATCGTCCATAGCTGCCACAAGGATAACTTCCTCTAT
>DASXVL010000579.1:0-2919 GCA_036504255.1 Armatimonadota bacterium
TGCGCGATTACATGCCGTAATCGCCCATGCCACCGCCGCCCGGCATGGCCGGGGCAGCCGGCTTCTCTTCCGGCTTATCGGCGACCAGCGCTTCGGTGGTAAGCACCATCGCGGCGATGGAAGCGGCATTCTGCAGGGCGCTACGCTCGACCTTGGCCGGGTTGACGATCTTCATCCCGACCATGTCGCCGTACTCCTCGGTCAGGGCATTGAAGCCCCAGCCGGCTTTCTTCGCGTTCTTCACGGCCTCGACGACCACGCTGCCTTCGATGCCGGCGTTGTTGGCGATCTGGCGGAGCGGCTCTTCGAGGGCGCGCTTCACGATGGAAACGCCCATCTTCTCATCGCTGGCGATCTGCTCGGGCATCTTGGCGATGGCATCAAACACGGCATCGAGGGCCGTGATGCTATTCACCAGGGTGACGCCGCCGCCCGGGACGATGCCCTCTTCCACCGCTGCGCGGGTGGCGCTGAGGGCGTCTTCGAAGCGATGCTTCTTCTCTTTCAGTTCGGTCTCGGTGGCTGCGCCGACCTTGATCTCCGCCACGCCGCCGGACAACTTCGCCAGGCGCTCCTGCAGCTTTTCGCGGTCATAGGAGGACTCGGTGGTGTCGATCGCGCGGCGAATCTGCTCGATGCGCCCCTTGACGGCGTCAGCATTACCGCCGCCTTCGACGATCGTGGTGTTGTCTTTGGTAATGGTGACTTTGCGAGCGCGACCGAGCATATCAATGGTCACGTTCTCCAGCTTCATGCCGAGGTCTTCGGTGATGAAGGTGCCGCCGGTCAGGGTGGCGATATCCTCGAGCATGGCCTTGCGGCGATCGCCGAAGCCCGGCGCCTTCACCGCGGCAACCTGCAGGACGCCACGGATCTTGTTGAGCACCAGGGTGGCGAGGGCTTCACCCTCGATATCCTCGGCGACGATGATCAGCGGGGCGCGGTTGCCGGCCACCTTCTCGAGCATGGGCAGCATGTCGGCCACGTTGGAGATTTTTTTCTCATAGATGAGAATGAACGGGTTCTCCAGGACGGCTTCCATCCGCTCGGGATCGGTGACGAAATAGGGGCTGATGTAACCCTTGTCGAACTGCATGCCTTCGACCACGTTCACCACGGTCTCGGTACCCTTGGACTCTTCGATGGTGATGACGCCGTCTTTGCCGACCTTGTCCATCGCTTCCGCGACGTAGCGGCCGATATCCGGATCGTTACCAGAGATGGAGGCGACGTTCTCGACGTCCTCTTTGCCCTGGACGGGGTGGGCGAGTTCTTTGATTTTGGCAACGACGGCCTCGACGGCTTTGTCGATGCCGCGCTTCACCAGCAGCGGGTTGGCGCCGGCGGCGATGGCGCGGAGGCCTTCGTGCAGGATGGCCTGGGCCAGCACGGTGGCGGTGGTGGTGCCATCACCGGCCACATCGTTGGTCTTCGAGGCCACTTCCTTGACCAACTGGGCGCCCATATTCTCATAGGGATCTTCCAGTTCGATTTCTTTGGCGACCGTCACACCGTCTTTGGTGATATTCGGGCTGCCCCATTTTTTCGCGAGCACGACATTGCGGCCGCGGGGGCCGAGGGTCGCCTTCACGGCTTTGGCAACGGTATTGACACCACGCTCCAGGGCGCGGCGGGCTTCTTCGTCAAACGCGATAATCTTTGACATGGTTTCTCTCCTTTTCGAATCTCGAGACGGGTGGACGTTAGGCTTTGACCTTGACGGCCAGAATGCTGTCCTCGTCCAGAATCACGTAGTCGACATCGCTGATGGTCACTTCCGTGCCACCATACTTGCTGTAAATCACGGTGTCGCCGACTTTGACTTCCGGCTCGACCAACTTGCCCTCGACGTACTTTCCGCGTCCGACGGCAACGACTTCACCCTCGGTGGATTTCTTCTTGGCGGTGTCCGGGACGTAGATGCCACCGGCAGTCTTTTCTTCGCCCGGGGCCGGCTTCACGACGACCTTGTCACCCAACGGTTTGAGCATGGTTCGACCTCCTTTGGAATAGTGAAACGTGTACGATCTGTAGCGCGTTGACACTGACTCGGCGCCGTAGACGGGCCTCCGATCAGCACGCTGTTAGCACTCGCAAGCAATGAGTGCTAACTTCGGAGTTATTATATCATCTCCGTTAGCAGTGTCAAGGGGAGAGTGCTAACAATTGGGACGTTTTTTTGCAGAGAAAGAAAGCGGTTACCTGGAGGGCGAGGGTCCCCGAGCCGCTCGGGCAAACCACTGCGTCACGCTGGCGCAACCGCGTTGGCGCAATTCATCCGCGTTCTTGTTTTCGCAGGAAGCGAAAACTCCGCCACGCAGTGGCACAATTCGCTAGCCCAGGGTGGCAGGACGCCACCCTGGGAACGGAGACCGTAATATTCCACGCCGACAGGATGTCGGCGCACGGATCGCAGGAGGCGATCATCAGATCTGCAGCGCCACCGTTTACTTCGCGCCAACGCGGTTACACCAGCGTGCACTACGAGGATGCATCCGGCCGCGTCGAGCCTGAACAGTAATATCGCTTTGCACGGTTGTCCACAACAAATCAACCAGTTTTGCCATCAGGCCTACTACTCCCCCTTCCCTCCCCGAGCGGTGCGAGGGGTCCTCAGGGAAGGGGGCTGGGGGGTTAGGTCCAATAGGCCGCCGGCACGACCGACGCGATCGGCCCCAAAAGTATTGTGGGCAAGCCTGCTACTTGACGCAAACGCAAGTTTGTGTTACCATATATCCCAATGGATTCCGACATCGCCCATAGGGCCAGAGACCATGAGCCTGCCGAATGGCGATCCCTATGTCTCTGCGCCTTTGCGCCTCTGCCTTTTGTCTTTCCGCCCGCAGGCGCTATTTTATCTTGGTGTCTTGGTGCCTCTCGTCCGCCATAGCCAGGATGGCGACGGCGGATGGTGGTTCA
>DASXVL010000580.1:0-2981 GCA_036504255.1 Armatimonadota bacterium
GTAACGACCTTTCGACCTTATCCGCCATCTCCAAAGACGTGATGCGGCGCATGCGTCCCATCGCGAACCTGGAAAATGTCGATGTCAACTGGCAAGAGGCGATGCCGGAAATTCAGTGGAAGGTCGATCGGCAAAAAGCCGCGCAGTTGGGCGTCAGCTTTGAAGATATCGCCGATACGCTCAATACGGCGACGAACGGCACCATCGCTTCCTACTATCAGGAAAAGGGATTCCAGTATCCCATTGTGGTGCAACTGCCGGAGGCGGACCGCAAGACGATTCCGGAAATGGCCAGTATGACCGTGACCCCCAGTAGCAGCGGCGGTGCGCACGATATCGTCCTCAGTCAGGTCGCCAAGCCGATCTACGCCAATGGGCCCAGTCAAATCACCCGTCAAGACCGGCAGCGCTTCATCGCCATCTCCGGCTCGCCGCAAGGACGCTCCGCGGGGGAAATCCAGGCGGACGTACAAAAGGCGCTGGCGGACATGACGTTACCTGCGGGCTATTACTGGGACTGGGGCACGAACCAGAAACGTCAGGCGGAAGAGTTCGCGGGCATGGGGCTGGCGGTTGTACTTGCCATCGGCATTATCTACATGCTGCTCGCCGCGCAGTTTGAATCGTTCAGCCACCCGCTGGCCATTCTACTGTCGGTCCCGCTGGCAGCCACCGGCGTTATTCTGAGCATTTTTCTCACTGGTCGCTCCTTTGGCTTGACCGCGCTCATCGGTGTGCTCATGCTGGTGGGTATCGTGGTCAAGAACGGTATTCTGCTCATCGATTACACTAATACGCTCAGGAAACGCGGCCAGCCGCGCAACGAAGCGGTGCTGATCGCCTCGCCCACGCGGTTGCGCCCGATTCTCATGACCGCCTCTGCGGCCACCCTCGGTATGCTCCCGACGGCGCTGGCACTCGGAAAAGGGGCAGAGATCCAGGCGCCCATGGCCACCGCGGTCATCGGTGGTCTGTTGACCTCGACCTTCCTTACCCTCTATGTCGTGCCGGTTGCCTATACGCTACTGGATGATTTGACAAACCGCTTACAACCTCGGAAAGGGGGAACAGATGCCGACACGAACGATTCAGGAACAAGCGACAGAGATCACGATGTTGCTACCCAAACTGATGCGTCGGTTGTTTGCCCTTGACGTGGCTGATCCCACGCTGGACTTACCGGTTGCCCAGTTGCGCGTCTGCAATATCTTGTTCGATGCGTCGCGTTCCATGACATCCTTGAGTCATGAACTCGGTATCTCGCTCAGTGCCATCACGCAACTTGCCGACCGCTTGGAACGCGTGGGGATGGTAGAGCGGGTCGCGGAACAAGATGATCGCCGTGTCCGTTTGCTCCAATTGACTGAGCGTGCGCGTCAGGCGCTACAGGCACGGACGGTACGGCGCGTCACGCGTGTCCAGCACGTACTGGAGCACATGAGCCCTGACGCACGTGAAGAGATCCTGCGTGCCTTTGCGGCCATCTTGCAGGCAGAGCAGTCCGGCTGCTCGTCCGTACCAGCAACAATGCAGTCTGATGTCTCCATGACCGGATAACTGCGTCTCGCCCGGTCACCGTAGTGAAGGAGTACTCCCGATATGTCACGCCATTACGCCATACGCGCCGCCATCGCCATTGCCGTGCTCGCCGTAACAATGCTCGCATGGTCAGAACCAACTCCGCCGATTATGCCACGTCTGGTCGAAACACCGTTACCGACACCGGTCACGCTCCCGGCGACGGTACAGGCGCCCGCCGACCTGCCGAATCGTCCGTTGACCGCTGCGGAAGCGGCCGTACTCGCGCTGCACCATCAACCATCCATCACCGTCGCTGTCGCCGGCGTCACCGCCGCGCAAGGGCGGGTACAGCAAGCGAAATCCGGCGCAAAGCCCGGCGTGACGCTCAACGCCGCGTACGCCGACGACGCCATTTCCAACGGTTCCTCAATCTATAACTTCACCGCCTCCGCGAATGCGCGGCAGTTGCTCTATGATTACAATCGCACGCGCGACCTGGCGCGACAGGCGACGGCGCTGGAGCGCTCGGCCCACGCGAATCTCACCCGCGTGCAATCGGATCTGGTCTTTCAGGTGAAGCTGGCCTTCTATCAATACGCGCAATCGCTCCGCGCCATCAGCGTCAACGAAGAGAACGTGCGCACGACCGGGCAACACCTGGCGCTGGCCCAGGCGCGCGTTGCGGCGGGCGTCGGCTTACCGGCGGATGTGGTGCGCGCGCAAACCGCGGTGGCCGATGCGATTTTTAGCCTCAATCTCGCGCAAAACGCATCCTCGGTCGCGCGCGTGCTGCTTTTGCAGTTGATGGGCATCGACCCTCGTACCCCGATCACCGTCGCCGAAGGTAACGAACCCTCCCAGGCCGACGCGTCGTTCGATACCTTGCTCGCCACCGCGCTACAGCAACGCCCGGAAATCCAGCAGGGCCAGGCGAATCTGCAGGCTGCGCAATATGGCATCAATATCGCGAAAACGACAAACGCTCCAGTGCTGGTTGGCACCGCCACCTATGGCCTGCGCAATAAGAGCTTTCCGCCCACCGATGACAATCTGCTCCTCGGCGTTGCCGTACAATGGGGTGTCTTGGATGGCGGGCTGACCGCGGGAAGGGTGACGGAAGCGCGTGCCAACGTCCAGGCGTCACAGGCCGTCTTGGCCTCGACGCAACAAGCGGTCGCCGCCGATGTCGCGCAAGCCTACTTGAATGTGAAGACCGCCGAACAACGGGTGGTGACGGCTGACGCCGAAGTCGCCAATGCCCAGGAGTCGCTCCGCTTGGTGCAGGGACGCTACGCCGCGGGTCTGGGCATCTTCCTCGACATTTTTGACGCCCAGGCGGCGCTCGTGACGGCGGAAACCAACCGTATCAGCGCCGTGTCGTCAGTCAATCAAGCCCGGGCGGCCCTGGCCCACGCGCTGAATAACGACCCGACCCTCGCCGCGATGACGACGCCGTGATG
>DASXVL010000581.1:0-3361 GCA_036504255.1 Armatimonadota bacterium
CGATAGGCTTCTTTACCAGCGCCGTTGCCTCGGCATAGGCTCCGGCACTATACTCGCTGGTGGTGACAAACAAGCCATGCTCATCGGCGGCGAGGCTGCCGCGCAACCCTTGGATCTCCGGGGCATGGATATTGGCCTGCCAGCACTTCGCCTGGACGGCATACCGGGTACGGATCATGCCGCCGCACTCCACCAGCGTGCCCCGCACATCCACGCCGCCGTCGCCGGACTTGGCGGTGACCACGACGTCTTCAAACCCCACGGCGTGGAGCAGATCGCCGACGAGATGCTCGAAGGCGTAGCCACCCATCGCCTGCACGCGCTGGCGTAATTGCTGACGGACGTTGGCGTTGTGCTGTGCAATCTCCCCGGCCACCCCCTGCGGCACCCACGCCGACAAGCCGTACCAGCCTTTTCCGTGTGCCACAAAGCGCGGGACTTCCCCGCGTTGCATCGCGCGTCCAATTTCTGTCGTCAGCTGGGCGTTCATCGTCGCCGTGGGCGTCTGGCCCTTCGTCTGGATCAGCCCCAGCGTCAACGCCTGCTCGGTGATGGCGACGTAGTGCAGGGGCTGCCCGTGGGCGTATTGCTCCAGGATGAGCGCCGCCGCATCGTTGAAGGATAGCGCTTCCACCGGGGTCTCAATGGGGGATGACGCGGCACTGCTAACCGGTGATCCCGGAAGCTCGTTCCCGACTGCGCCGGGCCGCAGGGCGTAGGTGCCCGGCCCGGTGCGGAGAAACACCGCGGCGTCCCCGTCCTGTGTGAGCGTCGTGGTCAACACCGCGCTGACGCTGGCGTGTGGCGTGCTCCCTGCGGCCGTCCACAGCCCGTGCTGGAGGATACGTTGGGTGATTTCGTGGTAATGCAGCGGCGTCGCTGCCTGCGTGAGCACGGTCACAATCGCCTCATATAACGTCATGATGTTCCCCTTGTACTGGTCAGCCATGACTGACGACGAGAGCCACCCCCCACTGGGGATGGCTTTGTACGCTGTATTCAAAATGTGTTTATTTGCCCCGATAGACTGCGCTGTGGGCTTGGTGCTCTCGCCAATTCGCGGTGTACCGTGCCGCCAAGGCGGGGTCGGTTAAGACGAGCAGATTCTCGGCATTTTTCTCTTCGGCGGATTGGGTGAAGTTAAAGCTGCCCGTAACGACGGTCGCCCCGTCAATGATCATGATCTTATTGTGGGAAATGGCATGGGCGGCATCGATGTACGTCGGTATCCCGGCATGCGCAAGGAAGTCCGCCGACGAGTATTTCTCGGTACGCTGGGATTTATCCAGCAGCACTTCGACGTGGACGCCTCGTTTGTGTGCATCCACGAGCGCTTGTGCAATCAGGGCCGAGGTGAAGCTGTACGCCTGCACGTAGATGCTGGTTTGCGCCGTACCCAGGGTGCGGATAATGGCCGCGGTGCACCCGCCGCGTGGGGAGAAGTAGACCTGCCACGTGGCGGTGCCGGTGGGAGGCACGGGTCTCCCCGTTTCCGCACGAGAGCAGACCAGCACCACGCAGAGCGTGATGCTGGTGAGGATGGTGGCGAGCGTGAGCCGTCTGGCGGATGGATGCCGAAACGCCATCGTCATGCCTGTTACCTACGCGACGATGCAGGGTGCCACCGCGATGCGGTCGGCTGCGGGAGCACGTGCGGTGCCCTACATCGCGGTGACGTCTTTAATCTCGAATTTCTTCGCACTCTGTTCCAGCACCGGCGCTTTGAATTTCCACTTGGCCCCGGCGGCGAGGTTATTGATATTTGCCATGGTGCTGCCGACCGTGGTCCCACTGGCATCCAGTAGGTTGATCTCGACTTGGGCATAGGTGAGTTCGCTGCCGGATATGTTTTCCGCCAGCCCGACGATCTGACTTATGCCATATGCGCCGTGCTCCCACTTGACGTCCGTGAGCTTGATTTTGCCATGATAGGTATTCGGATCGTCTTTGGCGGCCGTCGCCGTGTGGGCCGGCGTGCCCGCATTGGCTCCGGCAATCGTCGGCTTGCCGCTGTCTTTCTTCGTGTTCATCGCTCCGATGACAACCACGATCACGATCAGCCAAATCCACCAGGTACTTTTCTTCTTTGGGGGTGCGAGCGTCTCGTGCGGGAGCTGCTGTGGGGTGTCCATGTCGTCCTCCTTCGTATGGCGAATTGATCGCCTCCGGGAATTTAATCTTCCCGGAACCTGTCTGCTTTGGTGTAGCCTTCATCACGCCGCCTTTCGTGCACAAGATGCCATCATTATGGATATTCCTGCGGGAGGATGGCAGGCGCGTGACCAATTCATCGCGGTTAACTTGACTTGAGGGCAAAGGAAACGCTAGTATACTACCGATAAGATTAAATTACTGGAAGTTATTATGAATAGTACGGATACAGGGGAATACACCGCAGCGGTCATACCGGCAACAGGCGAACCGACCGTCATGGCCTGCTCCGCAGACATGCGCAATATCGTGCGGCAGGCGCAGGTCTATTTTGCTAACGGCAAAGCAGAGAACACACGGAAAGCCTACGCGTCAGACTGGGCGCAGTTTACCGCATGGTGCGCCGGCGAGGGGTGGGGGGCGCTGCCGGCTGCACCGGAAACGGTCGCGCTGTACCTGACGGCGATCACCATGCAGGGCCGCACACTGAATACGCTGACGCGGCGACTCGCGGCGATCAAGCACGCGCACGCCACGGCGGGTTTCACATCGCCGACCACGTCACCGGTCGTGCATGCGATCCTCACCGGCATCCGCCGGACACACGGCATGATGGCGCACGGCTCCGAGGCGTTGCTCACGGAGGATATCAAAGCGATGGTCCGCGCCCTCCCAGAGAACGTGTTAGGCACACGGGATCGCGCGCTGATCTTGTTGGGCTTTGCCGGGGCATTCAGGCGAAGCGAGTTGACCGCGATGAATATGGCCGATCTCGATTTGCGCCAAGATGGGTTGGCCGTGACCCTCCGCTTCAGTAAAACCGATCAGATGGGGCAGGGGCGATTAGTGGGGATTCCCTATGGGGCGCATGAGGAGACCTGTCCCGTCAAGGCGACGCTGGATTGGTTGGCAGCGGCGCAGATCACCGGTGGCGCTGTGTTTCGCGGCCTGAATCGTGCCGGGCACCTCATCTCCGACCGCCTCTCGGGCAGAGCCGTGGCCACCATCATCAAACGCGCTGCCGACGCCGCCGGGTTGGACAGCACGCGCTATTCGCCACATGGTCTGCGCTCCGGGCATTGCACGTCGGCGGCGCGGGCGGGTGTCGATGAGCGTGTACTCATGCAGCAGACCGGCCACCGCTCCTCCGCAATGCTACGCCGCTATGTGCGCTCGGGTTCCTTGTTTCTGGAGAATAGCGCGGCGGCGC
>DASXVL010000582.1:0-1997 GCA_036504255.1 Armatimonadota bacterium
TCGACTACTCGCGAGAAGCGTGACACTTATGGTTAGTTTTCCCGATATTGTCCGTATCTCCTGCGACTTTGCCGGTGACCTGCCGACGTTCGGCTACGAAAAGAAGGGAAACGCGCTTTGCGCACGCAATTAACTTTATAGGATGGAGACAAACGCAGTACGAAAATCTCCTCCACACCTGATCCGTCTCCTGCGGTACGTGCGGCCGTACTGGCCGTCATTTGCCGGGGCGACGCTCTTCGGGCTGGTGAAATTTCTGACTCCAGTGGCGGCTGCCTGGGTAACCGGGGAGGCGGTCGGCGTGCTGCAACGGGCGGGGCAGGGGGTGCTGCCGCCCGAGATGGCCTGGACGAAGCTTTGCCATCTCCTCTTCATCGGCATCGTCGTCACGTTGGCGAGCAGCGTGCCCACCTATCTGCGCTCCAGCATCGGCGCGCGGGCGGTGCAGAGCGTGGTACGCGACCTGCGCTGCGATCTGTATGCGCATATCCAGAAACTCGACCACGCCTTTTTCAACGCCCACCGCTCCGGCTCGCTGACCAGCCGCATCATCAGCGATTCCGAGGCGCTGCAGCCCTTTCTTGGACAGGCGTTGGTACAGGGATGGATGAACGCCGGCGTGATCATCGTTGTGCTGGCGTTCTTCTTCTCCCGCAACGTCTACCTCGCGCTGCTCTCCCTGGTGCTGCTCCCCTGCCATATCTTCATCCAGCGCGTGATCAATTGGCGGGTGAAGGATAATGCCCGCACTATCCGCGACCGGCTGGCGGCGCTGGCGGGCAGCACGCAGGAGAAGCTGGCGGCGTCCACCGTGGTGAAAGCGTTCACCCGCGAGGACGATGAGACACAGCGTTTCAGCGAGGATTCCGCCGAGCTCATCGAGCTGGGCATTCGCAACTCTCTGCTGGGCGGAGTGAGCCAGGCGGTGGTGAGCACCTTGAACTCGCTGGCGCCGCTGCTGGTGATGCTGGTCGGCGGTTATATCGGGATCTTTCATAGCGAGACGCTCAGCCTGGGCCTGCTGGTACAATTCGTCCTGATGCAGGGACAGCTCTATGGCCCGTTCGAGCGGTTGAATGAACTGCAGCTCGTTACCGCCAATGCGCTGGGCGCGACCGAGCGCATCTTCACCATCTTCGACACTGAGCCGGAGGTGGCCGACCGGCCTCGCGCCATCCAGGCGCCGAGTTTCCGCGGAGAGATCATCTTTCGCAATGTCACGTTTGCCTATCCCGACAATAATACCCCCACGCTGATCGACCTGACGCTGGAGATCCCGGCGCGCACCACGCTGGCATTGGTCGGGCCGTCCGGGGGCGGCAAGAGCACCATCACCTATCTGATGACCCGTTTCTACGAGTGGCAGGCGGGGAGCATTGCCATCGATGGGCGGGACATCCGCGACTATAAGATTTTCTCGCTGCGCAATCAGATCGGTCTGGTCCCGCAGGAGCCGACGCTGTTCTCGGGCACCATCGAAGAGAATATCGCGTATGGACGGCCCGGCGCTTCGCCGGAGGCGGTGCGGGAAGCCGCGCAGCGGGCGTATGCCGCGGAATTCATCGAGTCGATGGATGACGGGTATGAGACCATGCTCGGCGAACGGGGTGTCAAGCTCTCCGGGGGACAGAAGCAGCGCATCGCCATTGCCCGGGCATTCCTCAAGGACCCGGCCATCCTCATCCTTGACGAGGCCACGAGCGCGCTGGACTCGGAGAGCGAGCGGTACGTGCAGCAGGCGCTGGAGGATCTGATGCAGGAACGCACCACCGTGGTGATCGCTCATCGCCTGTCCACCATCCGCCATGCCGACCGCATCGCCGCGATTGCCGCCGGGCGCCTGGTGGAGATCGGTTCACACGACGAACTCTTGCAGATCGATGGTCTTTATGCCAACCTTTGCCGGCAGCAATATTCCCTGGGCGCTGTTGAAATACCGGAAACCTGGGTGGAAGGTACCGCGTAGGAAGGCGGAAGGATGAAGAATCAGTGATCAG
>DASXVL010000583.1:0-4256 GCA_036504255.1 Armatimonadota bacterium
TGATGACGCCGTTTTCGGCGATATAGAGGCCGGTGGCGCCGGGCGCGAGGGTGATCTCGCCCACCGGGGTGGTGGCGGTGCGCGGGACGTCATCCAGATTGCGCAGGTAGACCACCGTTTGCTCTCCCAACTCGCGAATGAGCGCGCGGATGCCGACGCCGACGAGTTGTGCACGCTCGGGGGCGGGTGACGCGGTTTGCAGCAGGGCGGCATGGCGCTGGATGAAGGCGTGGATCGGTTGGAGCAAATAGAATTTGCTCGTGCGGCGGCCATCCTCGGCGATGGGGGCTTGAAAATCGTAACTGGTGGTGTGAAACGAGGTGATATTATACGTCAGTTTGCTCGCCCAGAAGCCGAAGTTCGTGCCGCCGTGCATCATGTAGTAGCTGACGCTGCCGCCATGGGCGGCGATCTCGAGGAGCTCGCGCGCCACCGCCAGGCCTTTTTGCCAGTACGCCGCTGCGGAGCGCGGCCAGATCGCGTTCTCGTCGCCCCACATGGTAAACCAGCCAGGGTAAAACTCCGGCACATAGAGCGGGGCGTCTTTGTCGAAGGCACGCACACTGGCGAAATTCGCCTTCGCGTTGTCGCCGAAGTCACTACAGGGGATGATCCCCGGCGCCCACCCATCCCGCAGCGCCCACGGCTTCTCGCACGAAAAGAGCGGAACGTCGATCCCCTGCGCGCGATGCATGCGCACGAGCGCCTCCCAGTAGGCGGGGTCATGCCGGTTGCGGTACGCGTACTCGTTTTCCGCTTGCACGAGGATGACCGGGCCACCGTGGGTATATTGCCAGGGCGCCACGCGTGCGTTCAACTGCGCGAACCAGCGCTCCACATAGCGTAAGAATTCCGGGTCCGAGGAGCGCAACGGGAGCTGTTTGGGCTCCAACCAGACGGGGAAGCCACCGAAGTGCCATTCCGCGCAGATGTAGGGGCCGGGGCGCAGGACGACGTAGAGCCCTTCCTCCTGGCAGAGCTGCAGGAAGAAGGGAAGGTCCTGCTGCCCTGCGAAGTCATAAACCCCTTCCTGAAATTCATGCACGTTCCAGGCAATGTACGTCGAGACAGTGTTCAGCCCGCATGCGCGCATGCTGCGCAGCCGATCCCGCCAGTGGCAGCGGGGGACGCGGAAGTAATGCATTTCCCCGGCGAGCAGGTAGACGCGTTGGTGATCGAGCAGGAATCCCTGGGCATCGCAAGTGATTGACGGCATGGCACTCTCCGGTGGATCGGTCTGTCGGTTCCTTCCGAGACATCGCTCGGTAGCACATCATACCAAACGCGTATGGCATTGCCTACCAGGAACAGGGGGCAATGTTGGACATTACGCCCCCGAACGGCACCGCAGTAAAATTCGTCACCGCGAACTACTCGACAGCCAAAGGCAGCAGTTGCCAAATGGAATTGTATACCTGAGCTAACCGATTTTCTACCTACCTTAAAGAGATTATACTGTCAAAGCGATACTCCCGCTCTGTGCGTCAGCCGGGAGCACGATGGCGGAACATCGCGCTCCCGGTTAGCGCACGAGCGCCTGCTGGCAGAGCGCCCGGCTACCTTCTCACACGGGCGTTGTCTCCCTACTGTACGACAACATCCACCGCCGCGGTGCCCACGGTGCCGTCAAAGCTGCGTACCTGCACGATGACGTGCTGCACGCCTGGGGTGGCGAATTGGTGGGTCAGGGTCGGCGGCGGGTCGCCCGAACCGGGCGCCGGGTCGGCGACGAAGGCGATGAAGGGCGTATCAAAGACGTAATCACCGTTCCAGTCCCAACGCATCTCGCCCGAGGGAATGCGCTCATCGTCCTGCAGCGCGGTGGTGAAAAACGTGAAGAGGGTGGCCGTGGTGCCGCTCTCCGGCGTCACCCTGATGCGGGTGAGCAACGGATGCGCGCCCAGCGCCACCGTGACCGTGGTGCGCGCGACGGTGGTCCGGCCTTTCATATCGCGCACCTGGACGGTGACGGTACGTGTGCCGGGCGTCACGAACAGGTAATCCATGTTCGCTTGCGCCAGGTAGGGCGTTTCGTACACGCCGTCGCCTTCCCAATCCCAACGCGCGGTGAAGTCGCTCATCAGCTTGGACCCGTGGCGCGCCGTGACGGTGAACTTCGTCAGGGCCGTGGTGAGCCCGTTGTCGGGCGTGGCAGTCACGCTGGCGCGCAGCGACCCCAATTGGACCCCGGAACTACTGCTGCTGTTGCTGTCGACGCTACTCCCACCCCCACCGCAGCCGCCGCACCAAAGCAGGCACAGGCTAATGCTCAAAAGCCAAAACAGGTGACGCATCCGTACATCCCCCTTCGCTGTGTTTCCCCATGCGGGGTAGCGCACATTGTAGGCCGCGGGCGGATGGGTGGCTGTTTCAACCTCGTCATGCCTGTGACGACATCAGCGCATGCGTGATGGCCGTGCGTTGATGCGGGTTCGGCGTCAGGGGGGGAGAGCAGATGAGAGGGAATTCGCCGAGAATACCGGGACAGATTACGTAATTACTTTGACAACCCTGACGTCTGCTGCCATACTCGCGGCATGGCACGACTGGGAATGTCGATCATACCACCCTGCGGCTCCACCGACCTTCTCGCTCACCTGGATGCTCTGCTGGGCTAACCGGTCACGCCAGGCAAGCGGGGACGAAAACCGAAGGTGAAAGGTGATGAAGTAGGGGCAGAACTGGGTAATTAAGTCGTCTTGTCAGTAACTTCGTCTCTGCTCTCGGTCCTACTGGAGACGAGCAGTCGTACCGTTGGGAGCGAGGCTCCCGACGGTCGCCGACTGGTCCTCCCCACTCGCGCGGACGTTAGGCGGCGGTGCTCACGGTCAAGCCGAGCTTCTCCGCCCGTTTGGTGAGCCCGGCGATCTGGCGCTGGCGGTAGCGTTCCGCGTATTGCTCTTCGCCGACGTCGACGTATGCCCGCCCGTAGCGCATCAGGTGGTAGTACTGCACGGCGAGCTTGCGGGCGGTGGCGGTGAGCGCCTTCCCGCGGCCGACGCGCACGGCGAGTTGCCGGTAATACGCACCCAAGGCGGTATCGGTGCGGGTGATCGCCGCCGCCGCTTGTTTGAAGATGACCGCGGCCGGATGCGCCCCAGGCCGCGTGCCGGACCGCAGCAGCTTGCCGCCACTGATCTTTTGCACCGGGGCCAACGTGATGTGCGCGGTAAAGTGCTTGGCCGTGGGCCACTTGGTAAAATCCCGTCCCAGGATCGCCTGTAATCCCAAGGCGCTCGGGGCGCCGATGCCGGGCAGGACGGTGGCATCCTGGCCCGTCAACAGGTGCAGGTAGCTCATGACCGGAAACGCCGGCGCATGCTTGCCGGTGGGCTGGGGCGTCGGGGTCGCCGCCACCTGGCGCGCGATCTCCGCGTCGTCGAGCGGGATGAGGGCGCGCAGCGCCGCCTCAAGCGCCGCATCGAGGTCGGCGATCTGCTCCCCCTGTTGCTCGTAGCGCGCCAACGCGTGCTTGAGCGCCAATACCTGGTGCGGTAGGTAATGCCCGGTCAAGGCGGCGGTGAGCTCCTCCGGACTGCAGGCGCACCGGGGATCCCGGTACGTCGCCAGGGTCGCGGGATCGTGTTCGCCGGCGACGATGGCGCGCACCAGGCGCATCCCGGTGAGGCCGCCGAGATCGCTGAGCGCCTTGTGGATGCGCACATTCATCACATCCAAGGCTTGTTGCATCCGCCGCAGCTCATCGGCGGCCAAGCGAATGAGGCGGGTGCGTTGGCGAGAGAGACTCTGCAACGGACGATCCTCCGGATTGGGGCGAAACGAGGCGGACAGCAAGCCATATTTATGCAGTTTCTGCAGCCAACGACAATCTAATTTATCATCTTTCCGACGCCCAGGCACGTTCTTGACCTGGGTGGGGTTCACCAGGTAGACCTCAAGGCCAGCGACTTCCAAGAGATCGTACACCACCATCCAATAGACGCCGGTCGATTCCATGGCCACCGTGGTGACCCCTTCGGCGACCAGGTAGCTCACCAGCGCCTGCACCTCATCCGTCGTCCCGCCGAATTCGCGCACTTCAATGGCGTCGCCGCTCTCCACCGCCACGAAATGGGACGCCGCCCCGGCCAGATCGATGCCGGCGGCATGGCGGTGGACCACCGGCATGTCTTCCACACGCTGATAGCGTCTGACAAAGCGGGCGGCCGTGGCCGGGTGACGACGCGACGAGGGACGGGACGAGGATGCCATGGTACACTGACCTCCAGGAAAGATGGCGTGTCCCGGGCCGACGC
>DASXVL010000584.1:0-7065 GCA_036504255.1 Armatimonadota bacterium
GCTATCTACCACGCGCAGACGCAACGGGAGAGATGGCGGAATGGCATCAATTCCAGGCGCGCCGGACCAAGGAGGCGGATAGCCTGCCGATGAATGGGGCGTGGGTCTGTCGCGTGCATGGTAAGCGGTTGGTCTATGTGATCGCCTTGGCGCCCTCGTCTGGGTGGGGGGCAATGCAGGGTATTGCCACTGAAGTGCTGAAGGGTATGTCGTTTTAACAGAGACCGCCCAGCGCGCCAATCATCTGTTATTCCCCGACGGTCACAGCGACCGGTGGCGCCATCGCAATGGTCAACGCTTTCTCGGCACTTCGAAAGAGCCCTTCCACACTGGTACCATCCATCGGATACACGGCATAGCTGAAATGGACGGCTGGCGCGGTTGCGTGGGTCGACGGCAGCCCGGTGATTTGGCGTATCAACCGTTCACCCAACACGCGGGCTTCCCGGGCGGTATGCGGCAGGAGTAAGGCAAACCGACCGTGTTGGAGGTAGGCCGAAAGGTCGATGAGACGTGTCGTCTGCTTCACCAACTGGCCGATCGCGGGAATCGATGGTAACGTATCGAGTGCATTAGGCCGATACACGATTTCCACCAACATAAGCGCGAAGTTCGTGGGGTAGCGCCGACCGCGCGCAATTTCCTCGGCCACACGCGCTCGGAGATAGGCTTCGGTATAGAGCCCGGTGAAATGATCGTAGGTGGGGACATCGATAGGAGGCGCGACGTCGAGTTCATGCGTAGAGACAAGCGCTGCAGACTCCTCGTGTTGTTGCTCCTCCAGAATCGTTTTGATCTTTGCGATAGCGCGGCGTAGCAGATACGAGGAATAATTCACCGAGATGCCGAGTCGCCGCGCGATTTCCGACTGGTTCAAATCTTCAAAGAAATAGTGTTGAATGACACTCTGCTCAAGCGGCTTCAGGCTGCTAACCGCCTCTTCCAGCAAGATGCGCTCCTCTATGGGAAACTGTAAGGCAGAGAGCTTGTTGGCGAGCGCTTTGTCCTTATCGATTAACGACAATTCCGTCTCGGGGGTCTTCTCCTGTGGGATATTTAGCGACGCGACGCTATTTAACTCGCGCGCGGCCAACGCATTATGCACGGAAGATTCCGGTAAGTTTAACCGGGCCGCGATTTCCGACAGTTGCGGGTCTCGGCCCAATTCCTGCGTGAGTTGTTCAGTGGTACGGGCGACTTTGGTGTTTAATTCCTGTACCCATGCCGGTTGACGAATCAAGCGCCCACGATCACGCAAGTAGTGTTGAATCTGGCTGGTAATCAGGTGGCAGGCATACGTGCTAAATTTTACCCCACGCTCAGGATCAAACAGATCGACGGCTTTTAATAATCCGATCGTTCCCTCTTGAATTAAATCGTCGAGTGATTCACCGAGCCCACTGAAACGCCGGGCCACGCTATGGGCCAGGTGAAGATGCTTGCAGACCAGGCGATCACGCAGCGCGAGCTCTCTCGTCTGCTGAAAGGCACGAAAGTCGGCGCCGCTCGTCTGTTCGTTCGGCTGGACATCGGGAATTATACATTGATCGTTGACGGACAATGACGGTACCTATTTGGCGTTCGACACCACGGTGTAGATGGGGGTGATGACACTGACGGCGATAAAACCGACCATGACGCCCAAACCGACGATCATGATAGGTTCAATCAGCGACGCGAGGCCTTTTAAGGTAGTATCGACCTCGGCGTCGTAGAAATCGGAGACTTTAAGCAGCATCTGATCGAGTCGGCCGGTCTCTTCGCCGACGGCAATCATCTGCGTGACCATCATCGGAAAGAGCGGACTGGCCTGCATGGGATCACTGATTTTTTCGCCTTCTTTCACGCTGGTTCGTGCGCGAGAGATAACCTGCGCCACCGCAAGGTTGCCGGCGGTATCGGTGGTGATCTCCAGGGCGCGCAGCACGGGAACACCACTGGAGATGAGTGTGCCGAACGTGCGCGCGAAGCGCGACACGGCCACCTTGAGCGCGATATCCCCAAAGACAGGCATTTTTAACTTGATTTGATCCAGATGTAATGCGCCGGCTTCAGTCCGACCATAGAGATGAACACCGCCCGCGGCGCCGGCAATCAGCATCAGGACGATGTACCAGTACTTTTTCGTGAGCGTGGAAAACGCCAACATCATGGCGGTGGTTACCGGTAATTCCTTCAACCCCATCTCGGTGAAGATTTTTTGGAATTGTGGGAGGACGTACCAGTTCATGACCCCCATAACCACGGTTGCCACCAAGAATACGACGATCGGATACATCATGGCCGAGCGTACTTTCTGGCGCATTTCGAGCTCTTTTTCCATAAAGGTCGATAAACGATCGAGCACTTGATCAAGAATACCGCCGGCTTCAGCGGAACGGATCATGTTGACGTAGAGCTTGGAGAAGACCCGGGGGTGCTTGGCCATTCCTTCGGTCAAACTAGATCCTCCGTTCACATCATGACGTACACCGGCGAGTGCCTCACGTAAGACAGGATCCTTTGTCTGGCGTTGGAGAATATCGAGGCATTTCAATACGCTCAACCCGGCATCGATCATGGTCGCGAATTGGCGGCTGAAGACCACGAGTTCTTTCGGCTTCGCACGTGAGAAACGTTTGAGAAAATCTGCCGTGCTGGAGGAAGAGTCCACCTCGTTAATGCTGACAATATGGTAGCGGAGATCAGAAAGCTTGGTGCGTACAGCTTCCAGGTTATCGGCATCCAGGCTGCCGGCATAGGGCCGCCCGGTATGATCGATCGCACTATACCGAAATGTGGGCATGAAGTATTCCTCCAGCGGACAACCGCACCGACCGCATGTCAAGTATGGCATTGTCGCCGTTCCTCGACAATCGGGGCTGGGTAGAGCGCGGATTGACATACGCATGTGGGGGATAACGGGATGATAGCATATATCGTCGCGCGAGCGCTAGTGACACCAGCAAGAAATCGCTCTTCTTATATATTCCCGAAAACCCGCTCATTTATGAGTGCTGTCCGCAGACTGGTCGGTCGACCCGGTTTTTCAGCAGCGCCGCGTAATATGCTTCGTAGCGCGCAATACCCGCCGCGACGGGAAAGTGCGTTTCCGCTCGGAGGCGTGCCGCGAGCCGCGTCGTTGCTAATCGCTCAGGATCGCGGAGAAACTGTAACGCCGCGTGTGCCAGCGCCTCGGTATCATACAGGGGCGCCAGGAGACCGGTTTCACCATGCACAACGACTTCAGGAACGCCACCGACGGTATAGGCGACGACCGGCACCCCGCAGGCCATCGCCTCCAAGGCGGCTAAGCCAAAGGACTCAACTTCCGACGCTAACAGAAACACATCCGCCACGGCGAGCACATTCTCGACATGCTGGATGTTTCCCGTAAAGGTTATACGGTCTAGTATGCCCAAATCGCACGCCAGGCGTTCCGCCGTCAGGCGATCAGGCCCATCGCCGATAAAGACCAGACGCGCGGGCACCTCACGTTGAATGATATCGAAGGCACGGACGATATCCGTGAGGCGTTTGACGGGGCGCATATTCGACGTGTGTACCAGCAGAAACTCATCGGAATGCGCGTAGTTCTGCCGGTAGCAGGGGGGAAGGGTGCGTGGGCGAAAGCGCTCCGTATCGACAAAATTCGGCAGCACGGTCACCTCATGCGTGAGTGCAAAATCAGTGTGCGTCGACTCGGCCAGATGTTGTGAGACGGCGGTGACACCGTCCGATTGTTCCAGCCCGAAGCGGGTGATCGCGCGGTAACTCGGATCAAGTCCGACGAGTCGGGTGTCGGTGCCATGCACGGTCGTGATGGTTTGAAACGGATGCTCGCAAATTTGCCGGGCGAGAAATGCCGAAATCGCATGCGGAATGGCATAGTGGACATGCAAAAGGCCGAGCTCTTGCTCGGCAATGACTTCCGCCAAACGTGAGGCGAGGGCAAGGTCGTATTGCGGATTTTGTAAGACGGGATAGGGGAAGAGGTGCACCTGATGAAAAAAGAGCCGCTCGGAGAGATCTTCCAGTCGAAACGGCATCTCGGCACAAATGAAGTGGACTTCGTGACCGCGTGCCGCCAAACCTTTGCCCAACTCTGTGGCCACAATGCCACTACCGCCAACGCCAGCGAAACAAGTGATAGCGACTCGCACATTTCCTCCCGTACGTGATAGGTTACTCAGTCAGCATATAATAGCCAGAAATAGCGCACGACGGCAAGAAAAGGCGCTGCGTAAATCAACTACAGCGCTGCCTGAGCGGAACATGCGCGTTCTGTGGGCTGCGAGCAGACTGCTAGGGTGTCGTCTCGCGAGTTCGGGTGGTCAGCAGCGCGCGCAATGCTGCCTCGCAACTTGCGCGTCCCTGTTGGGCAGCGGCGTTCGTGCTATCCGTATCTAGCAGTGCTTTGTAGCCTTGAATCGCCTTGCCGAGGTAGTCGGACGCCTTTTGGGAATTGCCTAATTGCTGGTAACACCAAGCGAGATCCTGGAAGAGGCGTGGGTTCGGCTTGCTCTCTTGTGCGATCAGCGCCTCATAGGCCGTGATGGCCCGTGCATATTCTCCGCGGAAATAGGCTTGGTCAGCCGTCTCCAATTTCGGTTCCGCCGGCTCTGCCGGCACCCCGGAGTGCGCCGACGGACCCAGCACGGCGGGAGGGGTGGGCTCCGGCGGCGGTGGCGGCGTCGCCACGGATGAGCTCGGCAGCGGATTGCTTACCGCGATGGCACCGGTTGCTGGCGCCGGCGGCGTCGCGGGCGCTGGCGTCTTGGCGATGGTGGGACTGACGGCCACCGGAACGGGCAGGGTCTTCCAGGTCCAATGTGGATTGGTCGCCAGGGGTGGGCGTGCGATGGGAATCTGAAAGACGTTACTTTGTTCCACTTGGCGTCGACCGGAATGGAAGGTGAAGAGCGCCGCTAATCCACTAAAGAGGATGCAACTGATCAGGACCAGCACCATGACTCCGGCCTGTGGTTGTTTGGCGGGGATAACAGACATGGCGGACGGCATACTGATCAGATCGGTTTCTGCCGGTACGGTTACTTGTAGTGCGGATTGGAAATGATAATGGGCGGCGGAGAGATTTCCCTGTTGTTCGTAGATATGCCCGAGCAAGGCATGGATGGTACTACAATCAGTGCGTAAGGTGAGGGCTTCGCGCGCCGCGCGGAGTGCGGTCGTCAGATCGCCGTTTTGCTGGCTGGTACGGGCCTGGTCAAGCAAGTGGCGAATCTGCGCGTCCCGTGGGTCAGGCAACAGGGCAGTCGAAGCGAGTTGCGCGACATGCGTCCCACAAGACGGACAAACGAGCGTCGTCCGATCAAGGGCTGATCCACATTGCTGGCACACCGAAAAAGACATGATAGTGCGGCCTGTTAAAAAGTAATTTAGCGTTGAATGAGAAGTTCATTCATTCGCTGTCTTACCCGATGATCCTTGTCGGTAAACCTGTGTGGTGCCGCATTGTCCAAGTATAGCGACATGCTGGTGTGCGTATGCTTTCGAGCAGGAGTTTGTCTGTCGGTAGGGAAAGCAATGAGCACGACGCATGGCACAATGCATACCCAGTCATGTTGGAATACCTGCGCAGGGTATCGCCGCGTGCGAGAGCACGCCGTATTGGGTATACTGGCTTCATCGACAATAGCCTGTGGGACGTGCAAGCGGACGCGCTTTGCGCCATCGCGACAACTAGTCGGCGTATTTTTCGGTACAATAGGGGCCGGGAGACTGGGACGTGGAACGAAGGATGGCGCAACAAGAACGGATACGATATTTCGGAGCCGCGCTCCTGGCAGTCGTGCTGATTGTCGGTGGGGGATGGTGGTTATGGCGCGGGGGGCATCACGCGCGTCTTCCCGCCGAGCTGGCGCCAAATATTCCCGACGATATCGCCTTGCGCCTGGACCATGTGACCTTTCGCGGCCTCTCCGGAGGAAAAATCGTGTGGGAGGTGGTTGCCGACCACTTTGATCTCACGAAAGATCAACTCAAATTTAACGTGAATGGCCTGAAAAGGGTGGCACTGTTGAACGAAGGCCGACAAGAGCTGATGGTGAGCGCGGATAGTTTGGAACGCGATATGTCGAATGGTAATATTTCGGTACAAGGGCATGTGCTGATGACCGGCACGGACCTGGTGTTTCGCACCCCAGGACTCGCCTGGGATGACCAGCGCCAAGTACTGAATATTCCCCATGCCCTTGCCGCGCAGTTGGGTGATATTAGCATCGTGGCTAAGGACGGAGCGACCTACGACGTGGCGCATGGCTATTTACGCTGTCCTGGTCCTATCGTCATCGGGACGCGGGGGAATGTGCTACGTGCCGGGGCGGCGCTGTTTTCCGCACATGGGCAGCAGTTTACCCTCTTCACACCGGTGAGCGCAGACCTGTTGATTGCGGACACGGGCAGCGCCGGGTACGTGCTGCCGCAGATCCCGGAGATTCCCATGCAGATCATCGAACGCTATCGCACCTATTGCCGTCGCTTGGGACAACCGTGAAGCTGAGCGGCGCATCACCGGCATTGGGATAATTTGAGAGAAGAGGTATATAGACAATGAATCAGACGCTGCACATATATCGTCGCGTGGGCTGGGGGCTATTGCTCGGCACGCTGCTGCTCGCCGTCTGCGTCAGCTGGTTATTTGCCGCGGGTGAGACGAAACGCTTATCGGTCAAGGCGGATCATATTACCAGTAAGCGCGATGTCGGGAACGTGCAGATGACGAGTTACGCCAAGGCGATCGTCACGCAAGACGATGCGACGTTTACCGCCGATACCATCGTGCAGCGTTCTGAAGGCAATGTCCACGAATTTACCGGTACGGGCAACCCGGTGTTTACCGATGCGCAAAACCGCATCACCGGGCAGAAAGTCGTCGCCTACAGTACGCCGCGCCGCGCTGAATTCTCCGGTGACGTCAAAATGCTCTCCACCCCCAAACCGCGTGCGGGCGCCGCCGCCGATACGAAGGCGCAGCTTTCCAGCGCGCCGACCACCTTGACGTGCGATACCTTGAGCTATGATTACGCCGGAAAAAAAGCGTTGGCGACCGGCAATGTCGTGATT
>DASXVL010000585.1:0-2355 GCA_036504255.1 Armatimonadota bacterium
GACGAGAAGAACGCCCTCAGCCACCGCGGCAAAGCCTTCCGCCAGGCCGCCGATTTCCTGAGAAACTACTGGGGATAGTAGTATGTAGTAAGGCACGCAGCGCAGTTCAGCGGAGTGCCGTAGAGCTTACAAAGTAAGCGCACTACAAACAACGATCCGCCCCCCAGTTCTGAAATGTTCGAGAGGAGTAACGATGTTCAAACGAATCGATCACGTAGAATTGGTGCCCTCGGATGTCGAACGCACCATCAAGTTCTATACGGACATCCTCGGATTCACGCTCACCGAGCGCATCCCGGTCAATGCTCCGCCGTTGCTGGAAGTCGTCTTCCTGCGCCTGCAGGATACCATGGTGGAATTCCTGGTGATGAGCGACCCCATCCCGACGGTGAAAAGCCCGAACCAGATCGGCTACCATTGCCTCGCGCTGGAGGTGGACGATATGGACCAGACCATCGCCGACCTGCAGGCCAAGGGCGTGGAGATCACCTGGGGCCCCGTCTCACTCGGTCCCGCCAAACGCGCGGAAATTCACGACCCGGACGGGCTGCCCATTGAACTGCGCCAGTGGTAAAACGATCACGGCATTAACTGCAACTCCATCTTCGGCGCCGTGATTTTGCCGGGGCGGCCGTATACCGGCAGCGTCTGTGCGGGATACCATTTGAGGACATTCTTCCCGTTGGGATCGAGCAGGCGCGTGATGTCGAGCCGGCGCATGGTCTCCGGCAGAAAGAGGAAGCGGTTATTCAACGTGAACATACCCAATGGCGCATTCGACGCCATGAAGATGTGCCCATGCCACGCCGCGGGCACGGTGAACTCGGTCTGCAGGTAGACGCAGGAGATGATGTCCCCCGGGTTGACGGAGGTCGCGGCCTGCATGTCGGTCACCGCCTGGTAGGGACCGGGCAATGCCTGAATAGCCTGTGGCAGCGGTTCGGCTTGCAGGTAAAAAGCGCCGGTGACGCCGCTCGGACGGGCGCGTGGGGCCTTGGTGCCGCTGGCATCGATCTCCAGCGCGATGTCGAGTACGCCGTTGTCCGGATTGATGATGTCGGCGCGGTAGGCGCGTGACAGGCGACCTTGCCCTTTGCCATCGAGATCGATGAGCTGGCCGTTAACCCACATGCGACCCACAGGTATGATGCCCCACGACCACACGCAATCAAGCGCCAGCGACAGGTGTTGCCCGCGCCATCCGGCGGGCAGCGTCACCTGCTTGAAGAAATATGCATGCGCGTCTTCCGGCAGGCCCAGCGCCAGGAAGGTCCCCATCTTCACCTTCGACCACTGCCCCGTCACCGTCGGGTCACCATGTCGCCAACTGTCAGGCATGGTCGCGCCCACGCCTATGCGCCAGTCATCAAATAGCGGCAATATATCCGCGGGCGTCGCCAACGGCGCGGGCAGCAACGCTTTCGCCACGGGAGAAAGCTGCGGCCAGTAACGCTGCTGAATGGCAAACCACGAGCGCGCAGCGTCCTGCAGATCGCCGCGCGGCACCGCATAGACATGACTTTGCCAGGGTAGCAGGCGCACGCCGGGAATGATAAGCTTCCCACCGGTGACGGTATGGGCAACGGCGGGCGCGTCCTTGGCGGAGATTTCCCACACCGGCGCGTCCGGCTGATCGCGCAGGAAGGAGACGTCCACCGTCACCTCCGGCTCGTCGGGCTTGCTGCCCACGCGCGAGACGAGGTAAAGGTCATAGAGCCCGTTCTTGCTCTGCCAGCGCTCCGCCCAGATCCCGCGCAGCGTTTTGCCGTCCGCCGTCCCCGTCACCCAACTGCGGCGCGAAATATTCAACGCCGTGAGCATTTCGTCGAGCCAGGTGCTGAACTGGCCATTGCTCTGGTAAGTGCTGTTCTCGTCCTTCGCATTGCGCCAGAACGTCGAACCGAGCACGATGACGCGGCCTTTCCCCACCGCACGCTCGGCAACGGCGATGTTCCCCTGCGCCGCGCTGCGCCCCTGCCAGGTGGCGATCACTTTCAGCGACTTCGTTCGATCGTCGGCATTCTGCAGGGCCAGCGGCTGACCGCTCATATCGTTATTCCGCCAGTCGAGGGCCACGCCCCACCCGCGCAGCGTCTTTCCCTGTAGGGAGGGGAAGAGTGTCTCCTCAGGAGTGAACGCGATGTCCTGCGAAAGCGCGTCCGGCACCGACGGCTTCAGCCCGGTCAACTTGGTGATCGGCCAGGCATCCGCCATCTCATCGGAATGCTGTCCTGTCAGATGCAGAGCGATGAAGGTGCCGCCCCGTTCTACGTAGGCCCGGATGCGGGCAACATCCGCGTCGGAGAGCACTTCGGTCGCCGCGTCGATAATGACCGGGAAGCGGTCGGCCACGCC
>DASXVL010000586.1:0-4182 GCA_036504255.1 Armatimonadota bacterium
GCGATCCCTGCAGATCGCCTTGATGCGTGTCAGCAGATCGGCATGCTTCCCTGGCAGATGTGTGGACGGGAGAGGGTAAGTCAGGACATTCGTCTCTCCCTGTTGTGCTGCCCAATACCGCACGACGGCCGTTGCGCACCGCGCGTCGAGATTGTCGGCATAGGCCAAGTGGTACCGTGTATGTTGCATGGGGGTAACCTCCATTTCTCTTGATAATTATTCGATAGCTCCCGCTATCCCGCAGAGCAGAACGATGAGTAGGACAGTGCACCCGTACACCCAGTCAGGGCATTGGTCGTTCACATAGCACCAATAGGCGCGAACGATGGATTGCTGCATGGCGTGTCACCTCCGCTGAAGTCCCGTGCAGCCTTCCAGGTACAGGGAGCCACCGACCGACAGATTGTCCGGCAGACTGGTGAGTCCCGTGCAGCCTTCCAGGTCCAGGGAGCCGTCATTAAGCGTGATGATGGCCGCGAGCTTCCCTTCCGTGATAGCTAACTCCAATTGCGGGATATAGGCATCCCATTCAATCCGCGTCGGGAACCGCTCCATGAGATACGCATACATTGCGTCGACATGAGACGATTTCTCCTCGAATGCCGCGCGGTCGACGTTATCAAAGGTGATATTCCAGTCTCGCGGATTCGTGGGCCACGCCGGGCCGGGTTGCGCCTCGTATTTATTGAGGCTGTCAATCGGGAGTTCGTGAATCTTCGCAATCGCCGAATGGCTATCCGTGATGTTGTAGCCGTGGTAGATGCGCGCGTTTCGCGCCATGACAAATGAGTGTTTTTCGCACATGTGATTTCCTCCAATTTGATTTTGTTGTGGTCGAATTTAAGATTTGAGAGTTGAGATTTGAATTTTGAGATTTGAGCGGTCTTGTTATTGGTGAAACAGCTTGGCCGTCTCGGGCAGAGCCGTTAACACACGGCGCATCGATTGGTTGATGCGCTCGGCCACCGTGCGGAAGACTATGCCGTTACCGCCAAGATCTTCGATCTCTGCGGCATACTGGACCAGCGCTTCCCGTGCCAGCGCGGCCTCTTCGTAGCGGATCGGCACGTCAGGGGAGAGCAGGTCGCGACCTTGCTCATGCGAGAGCGGCATGGTGGCAAAATGCTGTGTAGGCAGACTCGTATGGCCAGTGGACGCCTTTACCTTCTCCTCCAAAGCGGCCATGCGCGCATCGCAGAATTCGGAGAGGAATTGCGCTAACTGCTCGGGCCGCAACTGAATCATCTCGCGGTGCGCATTTTTCGGGGGCAGGCGCTGCAATTCCAGCAGTGTGTCCGCCCACTCGCGGGCGCTCATGTCGCCAGTCAGATCAAGCAACTGGCATAGAGGGGCAGTGGTAGACATCGGGGGATACCTCCATAAGTAAAATTGTTTAGGGCGCGTCCGAATAAGACGTTTCGGAAAATCTATTGGCTAGCGCATCCAGCTTCCCAGTGAGTTGCCAGACGTGGAAAATGCTATCGGCCACTTGGCCAGCGCAGACATCGCCCAGCCGCGGTGCGTCGTCGGGAATATCCCGGCCATTGATGGCACAGCGAGATTTACCAGTCTTCCGGTCAATGGTGATCGTGATGGCGGGGTCAGGCATTGCCTGTTACCTGCGTGTAGTTAACAGCTTCATGTTCACCACTGTTAACAATCGGGGTAAAAAAATACCCCTTTGCGTATTGCGAAAACGCAGTTTCGACGGCACTCATAAAACTTGCACCAGGATTCCTCTGCCCTTTCAAGACGCGAGTGACCATAGATTTACTCACGTTTATACGTCGAGCGAGAGCGGCGGGTGTGGGGATATTATGTGTTTTCATGACCTCATTGAAGGCGGTATGGTTTACTCGGTAGCCCGGCATGTTAACTCCTTGCGGAAGTTTAAGATAACGATATGGTAACAGGGCGGTTACCATCTGTCAACTACTATTACCGCGATTTTTGGAAATAAGTTGCCTGCTGACTACAGTGTATATATAATGTTAACCATGAGCGCACTCGCAGAATATCTCAATGACCTAATACGCATAGAGAGAATTCCCAGCATACGAGAACTGGGTAAGCTGGCGGGAGTCAGTCACGTAGCTGTCGGGAAAATACTCAAAGACGAGACCAAAGATCCCACTCAAGAGGTATTGTTAAAGCTTGCAGTGCCGCTCCATGCTGATAGGAAGAAGCTACTGCGCTTGGCTGGTTACGTTGTTGATATCACGCCGGAACAGAGTACTTCACGGCCAGACACATCAGATGTCTACTTGTCGCTTCCGCCGATTCTCGACCGCATGTTCCGCAAGAAGCGCCTGCAGCAGTCAGCACAGATCGCCATGTTTACCGGTGGTGCACTCACCGTAGACGAGATAGATCAGTTGCGTCGTGGTGTACCGCCTACGGCTTTCGACGAAGAGCGCCTGGTGCGCTTTTTTCATAAGTTCCCGCTTGAGGATATTCAGGAATATTACAAGGCCGCTCATGTGCCACTGCCCCAGCAGTATCAGGACCTGGAGACAGATCTGCGCGATGTCTTAAAGCGCGTACGCACCAGCACGGACGGATCACCAGAGGCCTTGGAATATGTGGTGCAATTGGCGAAAGAGATTTTTGAGCGACAGAACGGCGAAAGCGGCAAGTAAATGGAACAAACGATGGTCAGGGATGGTCGTCGTGCACTCTGGCGCGAGGAAGAACGTCAGGCCGCCTGGCTGGCCCGCGAACTCTGGCAATCCGCCGGCGCCGGTATCCCGGTAAACGTGTGCCATGTCGCAACAGCGCAAGGATTGCGTTTCGAGTATCGGGCTGCCCCCATGTCCTGCCGTGGTGTGCTCTTCGACTGCGGTACGGTCATTATTAATAAGGACATACCAGTAGTTCAACAGCGGTATGTGGCGGCCCATGAATTGGCGCACTGGATGATTGATACCCGGAAGCTGGTCGTGCGCCCTCATCGGCATGAGCGGATCTGCCAACTATTCTCGGCCAATCTACTCATGCCCCCGGATCTCGTGGATAATGCTGCAAAAACGCAATACGGACGCGCCGATATGGTCGCGCTGCTGGCCATGACATTCTCCGTGTCACAATCGGCGATGCGCATTCAGCTTTGCCGTTTGGGGATCCTGCCGGGGGAAGTAGCGGGGACCGTAGAGAGAGACATCGTTAACGAGACCTGGTGTGATCCGATCCTGTCCGCTGACCTGAACGGGGAGAGGATTCCGCCTGTGCGAAAGGGGTACGTTCAGGTGCCGTTGCATACGATTGATATGGACGCAATATACCGGAAGATTCATAGATATTAGTGAGATTCCAATAGGGATCCTCATCCTGGAGGCCATGAGGGGGGACAGATGCGTATTGTACTTTTCGTGTATACGTTAATAGCTCTCGGTGCCTTGCTATTTTGTTCAGGATGTCGCCAACGGTCACCGGATGCTTTTATTTTTCTTCACCCCAAGATAGAGGCTAGCCAACTTATCGTGGCAGGAAAAACTAATTTAGCGGACGGTGCAGTTCTCGACTATCAAATAGACCACGATTCAACAAAAACTGCGTCGCTTGACGAACTGCATGAACTACACAGACAAGGATTTTCCGTAACGAGTGCGCCGCTTCAGCTACATACAGTCGTCTCAAATAACGAATTTCGCTTCACTTGCGATGTCTCGAAATTTCCACCAGGTAACATTGAAATATGGGTGGCTTTTCAACCGTTTGCATCCAAGGCAGAGCAACCTTCCGAAATACTAACTCGGTATGGAGTAAAGGGAGAGTACCTGACCGGTGCTTATGTCGTGAACTATGGTGAGTTAGGTAACCGACTCGAATGCATGCAAGATGTTACTTACCATCCGGGAACGTCGCTGCAGCAGTAGAACAGACTTAACGCCAAACGGTATTGACTATGAAATGCGTCATTTACGCCAGATTCTCCAGCGATAACCAGCGTGTCGAGTCCATCACCGCGCAACTACGCGCCTGCCGAGAATTCGCCATGCAAAAGGGTTGGGTTATCCTCTGCGAGTATATCGATGAGGCGCAATCGGCGACGACGGATGACCGCGTGAATTTCCTCAACATGATCGATGCCATCACTACCGGACGCGAGAGGCCGGACGTCGTGCTGGTGCATAAGCTCGATCGGTTTGCCCGCAACAAGATTGACTCCGGACACTATCGCTA
>DASXVL010000587.1:0-3441 GCA_036504255.1 Armatimonadota bacterium
GGCGACGTGCATGGGAAATTCGGTGCCATCCGCGCGTAAACCGATGGTGTCAAACTCCATCGCGGTCGGCTGGCCTTCTTCTCGCGCGCGAAGATTCTCGATCATCCAGTCGCGTATTTGCGTTGCGTATCGCTCAATCACCGGTACCGCCGCATCTTCCGGCCCACGCAAGCGGAACATCCGCTCATACGCGGGATTCGCGTAGATGCCAAACATGTGGCGCGCCATGCCGATCGCGACGGGGGCTTTTTCGATGAGCGTACGAAAACGCTCCTCGCTTTCACGCAGCGCATCCTCCGCCAGCTTACGTTCGGTGATATCTTGAATCGTACCAATCATTTCGCGTGGGACACCTTCCTGGCTACAGGTAATTTTCCCTAGCCCCCATACCCACCGTAGCGCGCCGTCGTTCTGACGCACAATACGGTAGACCTTATTGAAGACACGGTTGGGGATGGCGATTTCGGGGAGGTAATGCGCCATCATCTCGCGATTATCAGGATGAATGATCCCCAGCCATCCCACGAGGGTATGGGGGTAGTCAGGGGTAATACCGAAAAGGTCATCGAGCCCCGCCGAACTTGTCCAACATCCGGCGGGAATATCCAGCACATAGGTGCCGATGTGCGCATTGCGCTGACTTTCTTCGAGTTGATATTCCTTTAAGCGCAACGCCGCTTCCGTCCGTCTGCGTTCCGTGACATCATTCCAAAGAATCAGGTAGGTATTCCCCATGTTTTTTGCCAGGATTTCCATGGTGCGGACGGTGCCATCCTTACAGGTGACACGGTATTCATGGGGAGCGATGTCCGTCTGCGAGCGCTCTGCGTCTGCTAAAGCCTCCGTCCAGACGGTCATCACTTCCCGGCGATATTCCGGATTGGGATAGGCACGCGGCCACCAGTCCGCGATAGTGGGAATGTCGGCCAGGGTATACCCCAGGACTTTCACAAATTGATTATTCAAGTATTCGACGTCCCCGGAAGCGCCGTAAATGGCAACAGGTAGCGGTAATCGTTCAATGAGCATCCGATAACGCTGTTCACTCTCACGCAACGCCTCTTCGGCGTGCAATCGGTCGGTAATATCCCGCGCAGCAGCATAAATACGTGTGCCGGCAGATGCCGACAGCCATTCAATCCAGCGATAGCTCCCATCGCGGCAGCGGAAACGATTCACGAAATTGATGACGCGACGCTGAGCGGAGAGTTGCGCAACGGCCTCGTGGGTTGACGCGAGGTCGTCAGGATGCACGAAATCGAAGAAGAGACCAGCCAGCAACTCCTCGCGCGTGTAGCCCAACGTGCGCTCCCACGACGGATTCAACCGACGGAAATGTCCATCCGTATCCGCAATGGCGAGGAGATCCGGCGCCAGGTTGAAAAACTGATCGAGTTCCTCGCCGGTCTGCCGCAATTGCTCTTCGATACGTTTCTGCTCGGTGATATCAATGCTCACCCCTAATGCGGCATACATATTGCCCTGTTCATCGAATAATGGATACGTAGAAAAGAGCGCAGGGAAGGCGTCACTATTTTTCCTGATCAGCACCGTTTCACCGGAAAATCCCGCGTGCCCTTCCCGCATGGCGCGATGCGTCGCGGGAAACTGCGCGATGTCTTCCTGACGGTGGAGGCGATTCACCGGTTGACCAAGCATCTCGTCGCGTGTATAACCGAAGATGTGCTCGGCGCCGGGGCTAAACTCCACCACGCGCGGCGCGCGATCATCGACATCCGTGATAATGAACGACACATTGAGCGCCGCCGCAAAGATGGCCCGCAACGTGGCTTCGCGTTGCTTCACGGCTATTTCCGCTTCGGTCCACTCGGTAATATCCGTCATGTAGCCTTCGATGCTTTGGACATCACCGTGCGCATTCACCACGGCACGCCCCTGCTCCCACACCCACTTAATCGCTCCCGACGCCGTCACGATGCGGTAGGTAACCTGAAAGGGGCGATGTGCCTGTAGCTCCCGCTGCACCTGCTCCCACACCGTTGCCGCATCATCGGGATGGATCAAGTCGGCGTAACTCAATTTGGCATTCTGCAGCAGATCGTCCGGCGCATACCCGGTGAGTTGACGACACCCCTCACTGAGATACTCCATGGTCCATCGCTGGTCATTCCGGCAGCGATAGACCATGCCGGGCAAGTTGGCGATCAAGGTACGAAATCGGCGTTCGCTCTCCTGCAGCGCCTGTGCTGTTTGCTGACGTTCCGTCACATCACGCGTGGCGACCTGGAATTCGATGACGTGCCCCGTATCCGTGTCACGAATAGCCCGCGCCGTGATCTCTAACCAACGATACTCACCATCCTTACGCCGTCCCCGGAAGGTGAGCGTTGAAACATTCACATGCTGCTGCGTCAGTAACTGTTGGTAAAACGTCTGCACCATGGCGAGATCGTCAGAATGCACGTACTGCATGGCGTTATGGCCAACAAGCTCTTCCGGGGCGTACCCCAACAGGGTCCGACTCGCGGGCGACACATACCGAAAGACTCCCTCCGGCGTATGACGCGTTATGATATCCGTGGAATTTTCAGCCAGGAGACGGAAGCGCCGTTCACTCTCATGTAGCGCCTCCTCGGCCCGCCGTTGCCGGTCACGAGTCCGGATCGCCGTAATCCCAAAGGACAGGTCACCAGCCAATTCCGTCAGCAGTTGCACCTCTTCTGGTGTAAAGGTATCCGGAGCATCACCGTGAAGTGTCAAGGCGCCAATAACCTGCTCATCCTTTTGGAGCGGTAAGGCGATGGTCGAGCGCAATCCATGCGCCAACGCCGCAGCGCGCCAGGGGGCACAGGTCGACATGTTGGCGATATCAGCGAGCACCGTCGGTTTCGCCGTCCGTATGGCCATCCCCGCCGGATCGCAGTGTTCGTCGTCCGCCCACGAAAAATACAGCTGGTGTAGATAGCCTAACTCGGTACCCGCATGGCAAATCGGCCGCACCGTTCGCGCCGCGTCATGCTCCGCGAACCCCACCCAGGCCAGCCGGTAAAGTCCGACATCCACGGCGATCTCACAAATACGCTTGATAAGTTCCGCTTCCGTCGTGACGTGCATGAGTGCCTGGTTCATGGCGGAGAGCAGACGTAACGCGCGATTCGTCCGTTCGAGTTCATCCAGATGCCGCGTGATCTCCGCGACCTCCAGGTCACGATCAGGTAGCTTTTCTTCGTGTCCAGATCCCTCAGGCTGACCAGCGGCATTGTCCATCATGCACCTCGTTCCTACGCTGACGATGACGCATGAGCCACACCGTGCATCAGGCTCCGATGCGTTTACGGGCTTCCTGTTGCAAACTCGACAGGGATGAATCTGATTCCTTCGTAAAAACCAGGGTGCACCTGTTTGCGAACAAAAGTTGAAGCCATAGCTGAGCCGTAGCGCGCCAACTCAGGAGTTGGCATACCTTTTGCCTATCTGTAA
>DASXVL010000588.1:0-22470 GCA_036504255.1 Armatimonadota bacterium
CTGGCGGATTTCCGGACGAACATGCGGAAAGCCGGCCAGTACGCGAGACACCGTGGCCGGCGAGACATGTGCTAAGCGGGCAATTTGCCGAACAGTCGCCATAGGAAACCTCATGAAACTTGTTTCAATATTCTAGCATGCCCATTTCGTTGACACAAGCAAGGCGGGCCGAAATAATACATGTGTGCCATTGCCTGTCGTTCTCAAGGCCTGCGCACCGCGATCCGGGAGGGTTGAACGATGAATATGCTGTATCGAATCGTATGTTGCGTGTGGTGTGGCCTCTGTCTCGGCGCCATCGTGTGGGCGCAAGGCGTGCAACATCCCGCCGTGATTCAACGTCAGGGCTGGAGTTTCGACCAATCCGTGCTGGAGTGGTACACCTGGGCGAAGCCGGATGAGGAGAAGCAGAAGGGTACCTTCCACAATCTGTGCGGGTGGACCGAGTATACCTTCGATATTCCGCAGCGTGGCTGGTATGAGCTATGGGAAACGGGCAATACACCGGAATGGCCGCGCGATATCTTTCTCGACGGTCGCCTGCTCTTCAATTTGACCGTGAGCGCCAAAGATGATGTCTTGCCAAACGGCAGCTTCAAAGAAGCCAACCTGTATCTGAAGCCCGGTGTGCATACGCTTCGCTTCCGCCGCCTGGGGTTCCCCGGTGTCTTGCCGGCCAAGTGGGAACTGCGCGCCGGGGACGGCGATCCGGCCAGTTGCATTGCCGCCCGTGTCGTCGGGCAAAATATCGTGCGCGCGCAGAGCAAAATTAAAATCCAGTGCATGGGCGGAACGACACAAGCGACGAGCTATGCGTTGGTGGTGCGTGACGAAGAGAGCAAAGAGCTAACGCCGGTCGGTACCGTCGCGTTTCCGGCCTCGGCCACTCCCATCATGCAGGACATCGACGTTTCCTTCCCCAAGCAAGGCTCCTACACGCTTCTCGCCCAGGTGGATGGCAAACTGCTGCGCCCGGCGGATTTGAAAGCGGGCCTGTTCATTGTCATTGACACGAAAAATACGCCGGCGCCCACCAAGGAATTGCACCGGACACTGGTGACTGAGATCGATTGCGTGGCGCAAGCCCCGCTGCGCGAGAAAGATGGCCCCACGACCATCATCACCGCGCCCTTCGGAAAATACCGTGAATCATCCGGCCAGGGCACGAACCAATATTGGGCGACGGATGGCTTTTCCTATAAGTTCGACCTCCCCGACACGAACGGACCGTACCAGTTGGAAGTCGACTACCCCGATAATGACCGGCGCACCATGGGCTTCTGGGTCAATGATCAGACGCCGGGCAACCCGCCGTCGTACCCGCTCACCGGCGGCGTCGATACCGGCGATCGCTACCGGGTGACGAATTCCATGCAGACGCATCAGGCAATCTTCTGGCCGCTCACGACGAAGATCGTCTTCGCGGTGGTGAACCTGAACCCCGGCATGAAGGCCGCCGCCGCCCGCGTACGCGTGTATAAAATCGACGGGGCGCTGGATGCGGGACCGGCCAGCCGTCCGGATGGTCGCCGCTTCGGCTATTATTTCGAGGAAAGCCCACGCTGGCCACTGCACTTCGGCGCGCAGTTGGGCAAAAGCGAGGCGCAGAATAACCTGCTCACGCTGGATCGCTGGGGCCAGATGAACCGCTACACGGGCGCAGATCTCATGTTCCCCACCATTAACGTCTACCAGGATAATCGCTATCCGAGCAAAATCCTTGAAGGCTATTTCAACGCCACCGATGACCAGTGCCGCATGAACGCGCTGTTTGCGGAGAAATATGGCAATGCCTACATCCCCGAGTTCCACATCAGCGGGCAAAGTTGGTTTGAGAAGTATGTCATGGGGGTGTGGGTCGATGAGAAAACCAAGGATGTGAAATTTGCCTCGCCGCAGGCGGAAGAGTACGTCATACGCAACAGCGAGGGGCAGACGCATTGTTCCTGGAAGGACTTTGTCTATAACCCGTTGCACCCCAAAGTACAAGAGATCTACATCGCCGTGTTCGGTGAGCTGGCCGATAACCTGAAGGATTGTACGTCGTTTGAAGGCATTTCCTCGCGCATCATGCCAGGCTGGCAATGGATGGGGTGGAATGTGCTGCCGGGCATGAACTGGGGCTATGACGATTGGACGGTGCGGCAATACGAGCAAGACACCGGTGTGAAAGTGCCGGGGGAGCCGAATGACCCCAAACGCTTCCGCCAGCGCTATATCTTCCTCACCGGGCCGCAACGCGAGAAATGGATGGCCTGGCGCTGCCAGCGCATCTTCGCGTTCCATAGCCGCCTGCGCGACCGCATCCGCCAGGCCAAGCCGACGGCGAAGCTCTACTTCACCTACTATGGGCCCGATCCGCGTGAAGCCGTGAGCAGCAGCCCGCTGGAACAGATGCGTGAGATGGGCATGGACCCGGCGATGTACGCCAAAGCGTCGGGGTTCGTCATCATGCCCTCCGTCTCCAGCGGACGCCGCTACTCGTCGCCGGTCGCCGATGCCGCATGCTCGGAGACCATCTTTAATGATGACCTGAAGGGCATCGCCATGTTGGGCAATCGCGGGGCAGGGCATTTCGGCAACTATTTTGAAGTGGGCGACCCGGGGTGGAAGGCGTACGGCGCCGATAATGACCGCTTTATGAACGATGTCTGCATGCCCTCCGGACGGCACGAGTTGGAAACCTACGCCATATTGCTCGCCGACTGCGATTGCAGCACGCTGGCCAGCGGCGCGTTCGGGTACTTTTTCGGCACGCCGAGTTACCTGCGTGATTTCCTCGCCGAGTATAAAGCGCTGCCCGCCCTGCCGTTCACCCCATTGGCCGGCGGGCGCGACCCGGTGGCGGTTTGGTACCGCCAGTGCCCCGATGGTTTCTATTTCTACGCGGTGAATCGCGAGCGTTACCCGGTGACGGCCACGCTCACGCTGAAGAACGCTGGGCGCGTGCTCTCCGCCGCCAGCGGCCAGGCCATGGCCCTGGAAGGCGCGACGTTGAAAGTACCGCTGGAATCCTATCAGGTACGCGCCTTTAAGGCGACGGGACCGGCCAGCCTCACCGGGTGCGCCGTGACGGTACCGGAGGAAGAGAAGACACTGCTCGCCACGCAGTTGGCCTTCGTCGATCAGGTGGCCAGCGGACTGCGTGATCGCTCGCTCGCGGCGGAACTGACACAGGCGCAGACGGACTTGTGCGTCGGTTTGATCAAGGAAGCGCGTGAGAGCTTTACCGCCGGGCGCTACTGGAAAGCGCGCACGAACCTGGAGCGCCCGGCCATGGTAGCGCTTTACGATATGCTCGGCGCCTGGCCGCCGGCGTTACAGGACCGCAAGACGCCGCGCGGTTTGGTAAAGACGGTAGCGATGCCCGCCCCAGCGTTGACCTTTGCCGGCGCGCCTTCGATCATCGGCGACGTGCGGGGAAAACTCTCGTCGGTCTCCGATCTGAGCTGCGACGAGCAGGGTAACCTGTGGGTGGTCAGCCCCGAGCAAGTGATGCTCTTCGATGGCAAGGGGGCGTATCAGCGCAGTCTGCGTTTGCATATGCCGTATAAGCTCGACGATGGCAGTATTCGCGGCGGCGGTGTCCAGCCGCCCACCTTCCTGAAACCGGTGGCGCTGCGCGCCTTGCCGGGCGGACGCCTGGCCGCCTGTGACGCAAATACTCAACTGATGATTTACGCGACCAGCAGCGGGCGGGTGATGCCGTTGGCGAAAGGCGATGCCTTCACCATGCCGGGCAACGTCCACTGGCAAGTGGCGGCGGATGCGCGCGGCAATCTGTACATTGCGTGCGCCGAGCCAGCCAACGCGGCGGGGGTCTATAAGTATCAAGCGAACGGCACGCCGGACTTTGCATTCGGCGAGATAGACAAGACCAATCGCCTCTCGCCCATCCCGGCGGCAGGGATGGCGGTGGATGCGAGTGGACGGGTGTACGTCAGCGACCGCAACGGCAGGCGCATTGTCATCTACGGGGCGGACGGACTGCAACTCACGGAGCTGCTGTTCACCGTGGACGACGGCCCACGCCGCCTCGCCGTCACGCCCGACGGGCAGTGGCTCTTTGTGGCGACGGGCGCCGCCTCGCTGGCTGCGTTCCAACGCGATGCTGCCGGTACGTTTGCGCCACGCTGGAAACAGGCGATGGGCGGGCAGGTGAGCGCGGTCGCGCTTAGCCCGGCGAACGACATCGTGGTCGGTTTCGCTAACGCGGTAGACGGCGCGGTGGTGCGCAGCTATAAATATGATGTAAAGGGGATCTCCGCCACCGCGCTGCGCATCGAGTCGCAGGATGCGCTCTATCCCGGCGTACTCGTCGGGCGTACTCCCCTGCACGAGTTCGGCGGCTCGGTCTATTACCTGAGCCGCAACCGCCTCATCCGCCTGACACCGGGCACGCCGGATACGACGACCGTGGTCTACGAGCCGCCCATGCCGGCGCTCTCCTTTGCCTTCGATACGGCGGGCAACCTCTACCTGGCCTCCAGCGTGACGCAGGCGGGGAAGCGTGGGGAATATCTCTGGTACTGCCAGAAGACCGCCACCGGGTGGGGCGCGCCCGTTTCCGTCAGTGGTGAGACGCCCTTGCATACCGACGTGAACGCGATGATTCCGTTCGATATTGCGGTGGCCAACAACAACGCCCTGCTCTTCCGCAGCATGGAAAAAGGCGATTGGCCGGAAATGCGTATCTACGGTCGTGGCGGCAACGGCGCGTTACAGCAACTGATCGATATGGGAGCAGGCGGGGGCTCCGCGCCCTGGCACGGCTACTACGGGCTGCATGTTGACCGCCGGACCGGACGCATTTATGTAGCGGGCGGACCGTCGCGCGCCATCGCCTGCCTCGCGCCGGACGCGAAGCTGCTCTGGAAGCAAGGGTTCAAATTCGCCCAGGGACCGGAGGACTTGCCCATACGTGGCGCACAGGCGATTACCACGGACAGTAAAGGGAACGTGTGGGTGGCGGATACCGATGAAAACCGCCTGCTGTGTTTTACCGCGGATGGACAATACCTGTCGACGTTCGGACACTTTGGCGCCATTGATCAGCGTGACGGTACGGCGTTTGCCGCGCCGTGCGGGCTGGCAACGGTGACGGACGCCCAGGGGCAGGAGTGGCTCTACGTGGCCGATATGTATAACCAGCGTATCATGAAATACGCCTTGCGATAAGGAGAACCGCATGAACGGTCGAACGTTCTGGATGCTCACCGGCGCGCTCATCAGTACGCTGACCGGCGTGCTTGGGCTGCGACCCGCGCACGCCGTGGTAGTGAAAGAAGCG
This sequence comes from Armatimonadota bacterium, assembly GCA_036504255.1. Lineage (GTDB taxonomy): Bacteria > Armatimonadota > Hebobacteria > CAIYQO01 > CAIYQO01 > DASXVL01. The sequence continues at coordinate 5,291 of DASXVL010000588.1, forward strand.
CCCTGGCCGTATGTGACCCTGCCGGTGGCGGAGTGGCGTGCGGTCGCCTTAAGCACAAGTGCGGCAGACGCCGCCACCGCCCAGCAGTTGCTGAAAGTGGATGACATCGGGCTGCCCGCCCGCGATAGTCACGGCGCGCGTATCGCCTGGGTGCGTGCCACGGCTCTCGCCGACGGCGCGCTATCTTTTCCGGCAACTCCGGAGGGTACCACACTCTATGCGGTCATGCATCTGCATAATCCGCTGACGTATCGCTCGCAAGCGTTTCGCTTCCGTATCACCGGCAATAAGCGTGTCGTGTTGCTGATCAACGGTACAGAGGTGGCTGGCCGGTATGACGCACAGCAAACCTTCACCGGTGATATGGGGAGCCACAAGATACGCGGGATGAACCGAATCATCCTCAAGGTACCCGGCGGGAGCGCGACGACGCTCAAGGTGGAAATGACGAACGCGGGTGACGTGCGCTATTTCAGTCAGGTCCCACCATCGTTTGATCTCTCACGCCATGTCGGCGATTGGAAGACGGTGACGATCTCCAACGGGTTGGTCACCGCGCAGATCGCGAAGCCGGACGTGGAACGCGGGTACTACCGTGGCAATCGCTTTGAGCAGGCGGTGACGGTTACCCATTTGACGTACGCGGGACACACCTATTTCCTTGCCCCCAAGCCGCCCTTCACACCGACGGGTAATCACCGCATGGTCGGGCCATCGGAAGAGTTTTTCGACGGCATCGCCTGGGATGACGCCAAGGACAGGGAACCGTTTATCAAAGTCGGCGTGGGCCTCTTCGAGAAGCCGGTGAAAGGGAATAACGCCTTTAATAACAACTACTGGCCGGTGAAGAGGTTTCCCTGGAAGATGAAGGCACGGAAAGACCAGGTGGAGTTCCGCCAGGTGGTCGATGGTCCGCGCGGTTGGGGATATCGCTATATCAAGCGGCTGCTGCTCGTGCCCGGTCAGCCGTGTATGCGCCTGGAGCATGAGTTCACCAATACCGGCACGCAGACCATTACCGCCGAGCAGTACTGCCATAACTGGGTGGTGCTCGATAAGCAGCCGATCGGCAAGGGGTATTCGGTCACCTTCCCCTATCAGATCAGCACGGAGAAGGATTATTCGAAGACCGCGACCATTACCGGCAACCGTATCGACCTGCTCTCCGCCGAGACCACCGGCGTCCGCCTGGGCGAGCATACGACGCCCAGCGACAATACCGCGCTCATTCGCTGCGCGGGCACGGATGCCGCTATCAAAATTTCCGGTGACTTTCCCACCTCGGCGGCGACGCTGTACTTTGAAACGGAAGCGGTGTGTTACGAGCCATTCTTTAAGTTCACTCTCGCCCCCGGCGAAACGGTCAAGTGGACCCGCATGTACGAGTTCATCGCGGGCGAACAGGTGAAACCAACGCAGCGCTAAAGGGTCTATGTTAATAGTCGCGATGTAGTCCGACTAGCGTGTCCCGCCTTCCGTTATGATGGTAGGTGGGACACCTAGTTTTTTATTGCGGTCGGCAATGGAGTTGAGAGAGTAAGGAGTGGGCATGCACGTGCGATGTGGCGGGTTACGCCTGACAGTTCTCATGGGAGTTTTATTGGTCAGCCTCTGTGTCCAGGCGGCCGGTGTGCTGGCGGATTACCGTTTTGAGACACTCGACAACGGCGTGGTGGCGGACCAGATGCAGGCCATGCCCGGCAAAGTTCTGGACGATGTCACGCTCGTGCCGGGTCATACCGGTATGGCGGCGCACTTTTCCGGGCGCGGCTATGTGCAAATAGCTGCGCCGAAGTCGCTGTCGTTTGCCCAGGGATTCACGCTGGAAGCGTGGATTTACCCGGAAGCATTGGGGTCGAGCCGCATTATCGACCGTTCCACGCCCGGCACCTCGGATAGTTTTTGTCTGGATACGCACCCGGGTGACGGCCTACGTCTCATCACGCCGGCCGGGACCATTAGGGCGGAGCACGTGTTGCAGGCCAATACCTGGGCGCATGTCATGGCGGTGTATGATGCCGACGGCAGTGTGCTGACCCTCTATCTGAATGGTCGCAACGTGGCGGAACAGCAAGGCATCGCGCGGGTGAACTTGGGCGGGGAGAATCCCATCTGCCTTGGGGCGGACACGCGGGGTGGCAATCGCTTCGTCGGTAAGATCGATGAAGTGCGCCTCTATGACTTCCCGTTGGATGAGGCGCAGGTGGCCCTGCGCCTGGCGGGCACAGCGGTAAAGGCTCCTCCAGCGCTTGCCCCACTGCCGATATGCTATAAAATTGGTGTGCATGTGGACCGCAAGGCGTTGCTTGCGCGCAATGATGTAGTCTACCTGAGTCCGGCGCTCTACGCGCACGAAGCATTGCCGGTGGGCAATGGCAAACTGTGCGCCGTGGTGTGGAACGAAGGCGGGTTGAGTCTGCAGCTCAATCATGCCAATGATATTTGGTATCAGCGCGCCTCGGGACTGGTGCGGCTCAGCGCCACCCCGTCACTCATTGAAAAGGCGTCAAATTTTTCCGAACGGCTGTCGCTGTACGACGGAACGGTGCGCACCTCCTGTACCGGGGCGGCGGGTAGCTGGCAGGCGACCGTCACCGCACTCGATGGCGCTGACGTTGTGGCCGTGCACGTGCAGGGCAAGCTGCCGGGCGCGACGCTGACGTTGGAACTCTCGCAGTGGCGCGCCAGCGCGAAGCCGGTGGTGACGGCGAACGCCATCGGTTTTGTGGAAGACTTGCCGGTGACCGCCGCACCGCAATTCTCGCGCAAGACGGCCCTGCTCGCCGGCGCGGATTGCCCGGTGACGCTCGGACAGCCTGCAACACAACGCGACGGCACGCAGACGGTGACGATGACGTTGTCCCCGAAGCCGGCCGCCGATGGCGCGGTGAACTGTACCATCTATTTGGCCAACCCGGTCGTTGCGCCGGAGGTGGACGCGCTGCAACGCGCGCAAGCACTGACCGCCGAGGCGGTCACGCAGGGCTGGGCGCGCAACGCCACGCGCGCCGCCGCGCGCTGGAGTCGTTTCTGGGACCGCTCGTTCATCAACCTGACCGCCAAGGACCGCGCCGCCGACTACATGGAAAACCTCTGGGATCTGCACCTGTACTGGATGGGCTGTGCGGGCGAAGGGGACTATCCGGTCAAGTTCAACGGTGGCCCCTTCCTCGCGCATCGCGACCTCCGTGCCTGGGGCACATCGTACTGGTACCAGAATACCCGCGAATTATACTGGGCGCTGCCCGCGGCCAATCATCTGGAACTGTGTGCGCCCCTGCGTAACTTCTATAGCGGTACGATAGCTACGCATCGTCGGCGTGCCAAGGACGCTTTTGGCAAGCGCGGCATTGTCGTCGAGGAGACCATCCCCATTTCCGGCAGCAGTACCACCATCAACAACCCGTATATCTCAAATTACCTGTCCCCGGCGCTGGAGAGCGGGTTGCAGTTATACGCCCTATGTACCTTTGCGCGTGATGACGCGGCGTTGCGGCAACAGGTGTATCCGTACCTGAAGGAAGCCGTCGATTTTTATATGGACTACGCCACGCTGGGGCCGGATGGGCTGTATCACATTACCCCGGCCAACGGCAGCGAGACCTATTGGCGCGTGGCCGACCCGATGAGCGATCTGGCGGGCTTGCGCTGCGTCATCCCCATCTTGCAGCGTGAGAGTCAACGGCTTGGCCTGGATGCCGAACTGCGCCCGCAGTGGGAAAAATTCCTCGCGCAGCTTGCCCCGCTGCCGGAAAACGCGGAGAAGACGATGTACGCGCCGTGCATCTTCCCGGCGGAGATTCCACCCAGCGACAACGCGGCGATCAACCGGGTGTATCCTCCCGCGCGCACCTCGCGGTCGATTACCAACGGCTTCAATACCGAAAACGTCGAAATCTTTGAGGTCTTCCCCTTCAATCAAGCCGGCATCGGCAGCGCGAACTATGACAAAGCATTGCAGACCTATAACAATCGGCGCTTCAAGGGCGCGCAAGGCTGGGATCCGACCAGCATCGTGGCCGCCCGCCTCGGGCTGGGCGAGGAAGCAGGACGGGCTATCCGTCAGCATTGCGGATCGCAAGTCGGGCCGCAGGGATTTTGGGAAAGCCCGGCCGGAGGATACTGGGTGGGCGGGCTGAAGAACTGCCCGTTCTTCGATTCCGCCGGCGTGAACGCCATGGCCACCACCGAGATGCTGCTGCAATCGTATACCGGAACCATTCGCGTCTGGCCGGCCGTGCCCGCCGCGTGGAACGGCGCCTTCCAACTGCGCGCGGAAACGGGGTTCATGGTCACTTCGGAGCGCTCGCAGGAGCAGGTGCGCTACGTGCTGCTGGAGAGCCTGTTCGGCGACACCTGCCGTCTCAGCAACCCCTGGACCGATGCCCTGCGCGTGGTCAGCAACGGCAAGGTCGTACTGACCTCTGCGGCACGTGAAGTGTCCTTCCCCACGCAAAAAGGGCAAGCGTACCTGATCGAACGCGTCGCCGCGCCCGTCGCGCAAATGGCGTATGCGCCCCTCGCCCCGGCCGCGAACACGGACGTGAAATACCTGGGCGCAGCCAAGCGTAAAGGGGAGGACATGGCGCAAAACCTCAGCGTGCCGCGACTGGGCATCACCAAGGACGGCGTCACGCGTCCGCGCCTGCTGGCCGCACAAAATCGCGAGCGAGCTGCGCAAGCGATAAACGCGGCGGTCGCCACGAAAGCGAAGCTGCCCATCGCCGGTGGCACGTTGCTCACGGCGAAAGGTAACGCCACCCCCGCTCCCTGGCTGTACGATGGAATCTACGGTGCGGATAATACGCCGCCTTTACGTGCCGAATTTGCCTGGTGCGTGCTGGAGCTGCCGGCGGTGACACCACTTGCGACGCTGGTCTGGTCGTATGATCGCAGCGGCCAGCGCGTCGATTGGGCGGAGCGCGGCATCCCGGATACCATCACGGTGCAAATCTCGTCGGATGGTCAAACCTGGACCCCAGCCGCCACCGTGCCGTTCGATCGCAATATGACCTACGGGCAAGCCATCAGCCTGGGTGCGGGCTGCACCGCGAAGTTCGTGAAGGTGCAATTCCTGGCCAAAGATGGACGGCCGATTTCGCTCTGCTGTGATGAGATGGAACTCTATTAACCAGGACGCATAGCACTGGAAGATTGCAGGGGCAGGGCGTACGCGCTCTGCCCCTGCTGCAGTTATGGCTAGGACTGCCTATCGGCTGTAGCACGGTGTGGAAATCCCGCACCGTCTGTGCTGGTTGCGCGATGGAAGGAAACCGGGGATGCACTGCAGGAGCCGTGGATCAACAGCACCGTTTGGAAGGGCTGGTGTCAACGGCCCTGTTCCAAATAGTGACTAACAGCAAAGGTACCCAGCTGACGGTTGACGCCGGTTCGGTCTGGTGGTACCATATTTGTGAAAGCGCTTACATTTCTCGCGTGCCACATTATGACCATCTACAAAATCGCAAAATTGGCGGGCGTCTCCATCGCCACTGTCTCCCGCGTGATGAACAACAGTCCCAAGGTGACGGAGTCCACACGTCGCCGGGTGGAGGCAGTGCTGCGTGAGGCGCAGTTCACGCCGAGCGCGGTCGCGCGCAGCCTGGCCACGAACGCCACGAAGACCGTGGGGTTGCTGACCAGCGACGTGCGCGACTCCTACTACGCCAACGCCAGCTACGTCATCGAGCAGACGTGCCAAGCGCACGGCTACCAGGTCATCCTCTGTAATACCGGTAGTGAGCCGGACAAAAAGATCGCCTATCTACAGATGTTGTTGGAAAAGCAGGTCGATGGCATCATCCTGGTCGGCTCGGGGTTTGCCGAGCCCGTGCTGCACGCGGCGATCGCGTCTGCGGCGGCGCGGGTACCCATCGTGACGCTCAACGGCGATCTCGCACTGCCGGGCGTGTCCGCCGTCGTCTGCGACGATAGGCGGGCGACCGCGGACATCGCCCGCTACTTGTGTGGGGCTGGTCGGCGTGACGTGCTCTATCTTTATGACGCCGAGACCCCTAGCGGACGTGCGAAACGCCAGGGCTTTCGCGACGGGATGGCGGCGGGTGGCGCAGACGACGTGGATGACCGCATCATGCGCGTCGCGCCAGGCATACTCGGCGGCCTGCACGGGGTCGCGCAGGCAACAGCAGCAGGCCATAGCTTTGCGGCGATAGTCGCCTCGGACGACCTCATCGCTGCCGGGGCGTTGCGGCAGGTGATAGCGCTGGGACGCCGTGTGCCGGATGAGGTGGCCATTTTCGGCTTCAACAACTCCGCGCTCTGTCTGCTCACCATGCCGGAACTGACATCCGTCGATAATAAAGTCACCGCGTCGGCGACGACAGCGGCGGACTATCTCTGTGCGGTGCTGCAGGGACAGCAAGTACCCGCCAGGACGGTCATCGCCCCGGAAATCATGCTGCGCGCGAGCGGAAATCTTGGCCACAATACTTGAAATTGAAAAGGAACGTGCATGAAGCCACTGAGTCGAGCGTTATTAGCGAGTGAGTCCTACGGGGTAGCCATCGGCCCGCTGCAGCAGATGCCGGAGCGTATCATGCAGTTCGGCGAAGGCAACTTTCTGCGCGCCTTCGTCGATTGGATGGTGAACGCCATGAACCGGCAAGGGCTGTTCCAGGGCAAGGTTGTCGTCGTGCAACCGTTGCCCGAGGGCCTGGTACCGCAGTTAAATGCGCAGGACGGGTTGTACACGCTGTTGCTGCGCGGCATGCAGCAGGGGCAGGTGGTGGAGGAAACCGAAGTCATCACCTCGGTGAGCCGTGGCATCGATCCCTACGCGGACTTCTCGGGCTTCCTGCAGTGCGCCGGGAATATCGACCTGCGCGTTATCATTTCCAACACCACCGAAGCAGGCATCACCTTCGTGGACGAGCCCTTTCCGATCGCTGCCTGTCCGGCGTCGTTCCCCGCAAAAATCACTGTATTTCTCTATGCGCGCTATGTCCACTTTGCCGGCGCGGCGGGCACGGGAATGATCCTGCTCCCCTGCGAGCTCATCGACCGCAATGGGGACAACCTGCGCCGTTGCGTGCTGCAGTACATCGACGCTTGGGGGCTGGAGCCGGGCTTTCGCGCCTGGGTGGAGAAATCAAACTTTTTCCTCAACACGCTGGTGGACCGCATCGTCACCGGCTATCCGCGCGAAGAAGTCACGCAACTGGGTGAGCAACTCGGCTACGATGACGCCCTGCTCGACACCGGCGAGATTTTTCACCTGTGGGTGATTGAGGGCGACGCGCGCTTTGCCGAGGAATTGCCCTTCACGCAAGCCGGTCTCAACGTGCTGTGGACCGACAACATGGAGCCCTACCGCACGCGCAAAGTACGTATTTTGAACGGCGCCCACACCATGACGGTGCTCGCCGCCTACCTGTACGGCAAGGATACCGTGCGTGAGTGCGTGGAAGATCCCTGCATCGGCGCGTTTATGCGCGCGGGCATCTTCGACGAAATCATCCCTACACTGGATTTGCCGGAAGCGGAGAAGGCACAGTTTGCTGAAGACGTGCTGGAGCGCTTCCGCAATCCGTTCATTCGCCACCTGTTGCTGAGTATCTCGCTGAACTCGGTCTCCAAGTGGAAGGTGCGCGTGCTCCCTTCGCTGTGCGAATATGTCACGCGGCGGGGTACGCTGCCGCCGGCGCTCACCTTCTCGCTCGCCGCGCTGCTCGCCTTTTACCGCGGCACGGAGATGGTGGACGGCGTGCTGCAAGGCAGTCGGGATGGCCAGCCCTACCCGGTGAAGGATGAACCTGAGGTGTTGGAAGTCTTCGCGGCGCTGTGGCGCGATTACGCGGCGCACGGTGATCTGGCGGCCCTCTGCCGGAACGCCCTCGCCCACGCAGACTTTTGGGGCCAGGATCTGACGACGGTGCCCGGATTGACGGACGCCGTCACCGCAGACCTGACGCAGATTGTGCACGACGGCATGGCCGCCGCGCTACAGGCGATTGCCGGAAAAGTGGAAGCATGACGACAGCGCAAGCCATCATTCGCATTCACCCGCTGGATAACGTCGCCGTGGCGCTGCAGGACCTCCTCCCCGGCGAGACTGTCGCCATGGGTGACGTAAACGTCGTGCTGCGCGACGCGGTGCGCAAGGGGCATAAGCTCGCCCTGCGCGCCATCGACGCCGGCGCGCCGGTCGTCAAGTACGGCGCGCCCATCGGGCATGCGACGCAAGCGATTCCCGCGGGGAGCCACGTGCACGTGCACAACCTGGCGACCAACCTCGGGGAGACCCTGACGTACAGCTATCAACCGGAGATCGCCACGCCGCAAACTCCGGACGTGTGTACACGTACCTTCGATGGCTTTGTGCGTGCGGACGGGCGGGTTGGCATTCGTAATGAAGTGTGGATCATCCCCACCGTCGGCTGTATGAATACAGTGGGAGCAGCGCTGGCGCACCGCGCGCAGACCGCCTTCGCGGGACGGCAATTTGACGGCGTGCAGTGCTACACTCACCCCTATGGCTGTTCACAGTTGGGTGAGGATCATGTGGCGACACAGCGTATCCTCGCCGCCCTGGCGCATCACCCCAACGCCGGTGGGGTGCTCGTGCTCGGGCTGGGGTGCGAGAACAATCATATCGCCGAGTTCTCCCGCGTTCTCGGGCCGGTGGCCGCGGAACGCGTCAAATTTCTCAACGCCCAGGATGTCGAGGACGAACTGGAAGCGGGCATGCTGCTCCTCGCCGAGTTGGTGAGCTACGCCGAGGGCTTCACGCGTCAGCCCGTGCCCCTTGCACAACTGACCGTCGGGCTGAAATGCGGGGGCTCGGACGGTCTGTCCGGTATCACCGCCAACCCGCTGGTGGGCGTGTTCTCCGATATGCTCACCGCATGCGGGGGGACGACGCTCTTGAGCGAGGTGCCGGAGATGTTCGGCGCGGAAACGCTGCTCATGAACCGCTGTGTGTCTGCCGAGGTTTTTCAAAAAACCGTGGCGATGATCAATGACTTCAAGGCGTATTTCCAACGGCATGGGCAGGTCATTTATGAGAATCCTTCGCCCGGCAATAAAGACGGCGGCATCTCCACGCTGGAAGACAAATCGCTCGGTTGCACCCAGAAGGGCGGCAGCAGTCCCGTGGTCGATGTGCTCGCCTATGGCGACGGCGTGCGCACCCCTGGGTTGAGCCTGCTCAACGGGCCGGGCAATGACCTGGTGGCCGTAACGGCGCTCGCCGCGGCGGGCGCACACCTGGTGCTCTTTACCACCGGGCGCGGCACCCCGCTCGGCGCGCCGGTGCCGACCGTGAAGATCGCCACTAACCACGAGCTGGCCGTGCGCAAAAAGAGCTGGATCGATGTCGATGCCGGGCTGTTGCTCGCCGGGCAACGCCTGGATGCACTGGCGGATGAATTTTTCGCCTACGTCATCGCCGTGGCGTCCGGCCACACATACACCCGCAACGAAGAGAACGGTTTTCGCGAGATCGCCATCTGGAAAGACGGCGTAACCCTGTAATCAAGAGAGTGGAGAAACCTTATGCTGGATACCCTCACATTATGCGATATGATCGACCGTGCGGTGCGCGAGGTGGAGATCACTGATGTCCACACGCATATCTACAGTACCGCGTTCGGCGACCTGCTGCTCTCGGGCATCGACGAGCTGCTCACCTACCACTACCTGGTGTCGGAAATGTTCCGCTGGGTGGATCTGCCCTACGAGGAATACTGGGCGATGCCCAAGGCGCAACAGGCCGACCTGGTGTGGCAGACACTCTTTGTGGAGCACTCGCCCTATAGTGAAGCGTGCCGTGGGGTGCTCACCGTGCTGGAAAAGCTCGGCCTCGATGTGAGCACGCGCGATCTGGAAGCGTATCGCGCCTACTTCCGCGCCATGCCGCGCGAGGAATACGTGAACCGCGTCTTCGCCCTCTCCAACATCCGCGAAGTCGTCATGACCAACGACCCCTTCGACGACGCGGAACGGCCGACCTGGCTGCACGATGCGCCCACCGACCCACGCTTCAAAGCCGCCCTGCGCATCGACGCCTTGCTCAATAGCTGGGAGACGGCATGGCCGCGCTTGCGCGAATGGGGCTATGCGGTGAGCGAAGAGCTGAGTGAGGACACGCTCGGCGAGGTGCGGCGCTTCCTGCGTGATTGGATGACGCGCATCTCGGCGCTCTACCTCGCCGTGTCACTGCCGCCGGACTTCCGCTTCCCCGAGGTCTCCGTGCGCGGCACGCTCATCGCCGAGTGCATCCTGCCGCTCTGCCGTGAAATGGACCGCCCCTTCGCGCTGATGATTGGGGTAAAGAAGCTGGTCAATCCCGCGTTGCGTCTCGCCGGGGACTCGGTCGGCAAGGGGGACATCAATGTCGTCGAGTACCTCTGCGCCCACTATCCGCACAACAAATTCATGGTGACCATGCTCTCGCGCGAGAATCAGCATGAACTGTGCGTGGCTGCGCGCAAATTCCGTAACCTGCTGGTCTTCGGTTGTTGGTGGTTCCTCAACAACCCCAGTTTGATCGACGAAATGACACGGATGCGCTTTGAATTGCTCGGCCTGAGTACCATCCCGCAGCACTCCGACGCGCGCGTGCTCGATCAGCTCATCTATAAGTGGGAGCATTCGCGGCGCATCATCGCCGACGCGCTTTTCACCGCCTACAGTGGTATTGTCGAGACCGGCTGGCAAGTGCGCGAGGAGGAAATTCGTCGTGACGTGGCTATGCTGTTCGGTGGCAACTTCTGGTCCTTTCTGCAGCGCACCTTCTGAAGAGATACAGCAGTAATAGCGTTTACACGTACACCCGGGGCATGGTCTATGCCCCGGGTGTACGGTATTTAGCGAGCCAAAAATCGTCAAGCGGTGGAGCTGCACGTCCGCGCACGTCGTGACCAGCAGGTAATTCTGTAAATTCGCTCGTTGGACATGGCGAGCGCAAGAGGTAGAAACGCTCAAGACGGGGAAATAGAGAAATAGGCTGTTATTGCCATCAGTGATACCGGCGTAGGCATCGCGAACGCATGCTACGCCCGCTTTTTTGCCGCCTGCTTCACTCGACGAAAGCACCGGGCAACGCATCGGGGCTGTCGATGCACCTTCCATCCGCACGAATTACCGCGGACCATGTGGGACAGATGTATGAGTGAAGTTTTTGTTGACACGCGCAATACTCCCGCACTTCCGCGGCGGGTGCTCATCCTCGATGATGACGCGATTGTGCGTGATGTCATGGAAGAAATCATCACAACGTTGGGGTTTGACGCCGTGTCGACGGCAGACGGCGAAGAAATGCTGGTGCGCTACGCCGAGGCCGGGGAAGCGGGAGCGCCCTTCGCGCTGGTGATTATGGACCTGATTATGCCGGGAGGCCTTGGAGGTCTGGAGGCGATGCAACGCCTACTGGCACAGGACCCGCAGGTGCGGGCTATCGTGTCGAGCGGGTATGCTGCCGACTCCATCATGGTAGATTATCGCCGTCACGGTTTTAGCGGCGTCATCGCCAAACCGTTCCGAGTCCAGGAATTGCGCGAGGTGATCGATAGTGTACTCGCTGAATAAGCGGCTATTTCCGCAGTAGTTGTTGCGGGGGCGTGCCAAGATTTCCGTTTGGCGCGAAGAAAAATCGCAAATAGCGTACAATATTCTGACAACGACAGACGGACAAAGATTGAGCAAGACGGCGGCAGTAACTGCGAAAACAGCTTTGTATGCCCTCCTTTCCTACCATCCGGTGTAGCGGCGCACGGAAAGAGGCCATATCTTTTTAACGATGCTTTTTCGTGATAGAAAATGGGTAGACTAGTGACCAGATGTGCCTGGGAGAGTTATTTTTCAGTGCATACTTGAAGGAGACTTGTTTGAAGCAGCTTAATGATTTCACTCTCACACTGGGCAAGAAAGAATATGTGCCGATCATTATCGGCGGCATGGGAGTTGATACCTCCTCTCCAGAGTTGGCACTGGCTGTCGCGAAAATGAATGGCATCTCGCATTTGTCCGATGCGATGATTCTTCCCGTTGTTGACCGGCACTTCCACACGCACTTCGTACAGGAGCGCATGGAACGCTATAAATCGACGGTGGGCAAGTCTGTCAAACCGGGCGTGGTCTTTGATCATGAAGCGCTGGATCAGGCGCTTAAACTATATATCGGCAAAACCATGGAGGCCAAAAAGGGCGATGGCGGCATCTTCGTCAACGTGATGGAGAAATTGGCGATGGGCAACACGCGCGAATCCATGCGCGTGCGGCTGAATTCCGCCATGGATGCCGGTGTTGACGGCATCACCCTCAGTGCCGGCCTGCATCTGGGCTCGCTGGATTTGATGCGCGACAACCCGCGGTTCCGCGACGTTAAAATCGGCATCATCGTTTCCTCCGCCCGCGCGCTGAAACTGTTCATGCGCCGGGCCGCACGGCTTGAGCGTCTGCCGGATTACATTATCGTCGAAGGGCCACTTGCCGGCGGCCACCTCGGTTTCCCCTTGAATTGGCAAGATTTTGATCTCAAATTGATCATTGCCGAAGTGTTGCGCCTTGTCGAAGAAGAAGGTGCGAAGATTCCCGTTATCGCCGCGGGTGGTATCTTCACCGGCTCCGATGGAGTGGAATTCCTGGAAATGGGCGCGGCCGGCATTCAGGTCGCCACCCGCTTTGCCGTCACGAAAGAGAGCGGGCTGCCGTATGACGTCAAGCAGCAGTTCTTCAAGGCCAACGAAGAAGACGTGGAGGTCAACCTCCTCTCGCCGACCGGCTATCCCATGCGCATGCTGAAGTCCACCCCGGCCATCACGGCCGAGGTACGCACCAATTGTGAGGCCTTCGGCTATGGCTTGGATGAATCAGGCAATTGCCCCTGCCTCATCGCGCATGAGAAGAAACAGGTGGAGGCGCTGAAGGGCAATGCGATAGAGGAATATACCTGCTTGTGTACGACCATGTTCGGCTTCAAAATCTGGACCTGCGGGCAGAACGTGTATCGCCTGAAAGATACCACCAACCGCCTGCCGGATGGTAGCTATCAACTGCCGACGGCGGAGCACGTCTTCCGCGACTACCAGTACAGCACGGATCATCAGATCGCCTTGCCGGAGTTGGAGCTGCCGCAAGAATGCCTGGCAACCGCCTGAGCTGAACGACATTTTGGTACAACGCGCATGGGACACAGTGGCCACTGTGTCCCATGCGCGTTGTACGTTATTTCTGAACGTGAGGTCATCCTGGAGTCCGTAGCACCGTCTGGAAGCCGATGCAGGGCCGCAGCCCGGAGTCGCGCTCAGCGTGCCGCGAGAGGCATTTCCGGGGATGCGCCATCGGCAGGCTGAGCGCGACTGCGGTCGGCTTCCAAACTGTGCTGTCGCTCCACCGCTACTGCAGAGCCCGACCGTTCTTCCATCCGTAATGAAGGCGCGTGATAGCTTCCTCTTTCCGATAAACGCTTACCGAAACAAGGAAGGTATCCCGCAGTCGCACGCGAATACTATAACGAACATAGCAAGAGTTCTCTCTGTGGAGGAACGACAGATGACCGGTCGTGAACGCCTTCTCGCGACATTGCAGCGGCAGCCTGTGGACCGCGTGCCGATTTCTACCTATGAGTTATCCGCCTTCGGAACATGGGATTGGCCGGTACGCGAGCCGTCCTATGCGCGGCTGATCGATGAGGTGACCGAACGCACCGAGGCGCTGCCGTTGTGGAATCCCACCGTAAACACGGTGTCAGAGCCACCCGAGATCACCACCTGGCAGGAGGACGGCTCCACGCTGACGCGCACTACCCTGCAGACGCCCAAAGGCCCGCTCACCAGCGTCACGCGCATCATGCCCAATATTCAGACGACCTGGACTATCGAGCATCTCTGCAAGACCGAAGACGATATCGCACGCTACCTCTCGTTGCCCATTCAGCCCGCGCCCGTGGATACCTCCGGTTTCGCCCCGCTCGACGCGGCGGTAGGGGAACGTGGGTTGGTGCTGTGCGATACCGGGGATGCGATCGGCCACGCGGCGTCCTTATTTGAATTCGGCGAGTTCACCGTGCTGGCGATGACGGAGCCCGCACTGATTCGCGCGTTATGCGACCGGGAGCACGAGCGTATTATGCACGTGCTGCGCGCCATGTTAGCCGCCGGGTGTGGGCCGCTGTATCGCATTTGGGGGCCGGAATACTGCACGCCGCCATACCTGCCGCCCCGTGCGTTTCGCGAATTCGTCGTCCCCTATATCAGCGAAATGATCTCGCTAATTCATGCGCATGGCTGTTATGCGCGCGTCCATAGTCATGGACGGGTCGCCGAGGTCTTGGATCTCATCGTCGCCACCGGCGCGGATGCGCTCGATCCGGTCGAGCCGCCGCCGGACGGCGATATTACCCTGGCCGAGGTGAAGGCGCGTTACGGTGACCAGTTGATTCTTTTCGGCAACATGGAATTGAAGTATCTGGAAACAGAGACGCCGCCCGAGATCGACGCGCGTGTCCGGGAGATGATGACCGAGGCAAAGGCCGGCGGCGGCTATGTCCTCATGCCCACCGCCGCGCCCATCAATATTCCCCTGTCCCCACGCACCGAGGCCAACTACCTGGCCTTTATCGAGGCCGGCCATCGCTATGGCTGCTATGACTAACAATTACCGCACGCTCGAATGAGGAGTATCGCCATGCCGAATACCTGCCAAAATAAACGGCAACCCTGGACAGTACGCGCCGTACAGATGGACCTGGCGCGCCAGATGGAAACCGTGGACTATATCTGCGCGTACATCGACTTCGCGGCGGCGCACGGGTTCAACACGCTGGTCCTCTACCTAGAAGGCCGCGTGCGCACGGCATCGTTCCCGTATCGCCCGGCGGAGGAAAGCTACACGCTCGACGAGATGGCGCGCGTGGTGCGGCAGGCGACAGCCGCCGGCATGGACGTCGTTCCCGTCATCCCCACGCTGGCGCATTGCGAGCAGTTCTTCACTGCGCCCGAAATGGCGCATCTGGCGGAAGAGCGCGAGTCGCCCGCGCAGGATTTGCGCACCTTCTGCCCCTCGCTCGCGGAAACGTATGCCTTCTTTGCCAACTACCTGTATGAGCTGTCCGCGGTATTCACCGGGCCGAACGTGCATCTCGGCTGCGACGAGACGTGGAACTTCGCCACCTGTTCGCTGTGCCGCGCCGAAGCCGAGCGGACCGGCATCGGCGCCATGTACACCCGGCATATCCAGCGCATCGGCGAAGTCTGCGCCACACTGGGGAAGCGGCTGTGGATTTGGGACGACATGTACGAATTCTTTCCGGAGGAATTGGCGCACATCCCTGCCGGGACGGTGCTCTGCCACTGGAATTACAACGAGGTCATCGAGCCGGAGGGCGCGCGCGCACACCTGGCCAACCGCTGGCGTTATGATTGGCTCGCTGAATATGAACGCCTCGGCCTTGATGTGCTCATCGGCGCCTGGGCGCGCCGAGGCGGGCTGTCCAATGCGGACACCTTCACGAGCTACGCGCAACGTCATCACGTGCTGGGCGGCCTGCTCATGCATTGGGAATTGAGCGAGACGTACCATGAGGAGCTCATGCCGCTGGTGGCCTACGTTGGCGAGCGCTGGCGCAACCCCGAGCTTGAGCCCGCTGCCGCCTGGGCGCAGGCGGTGGAATCGCTCATCCCCGGCGCGCCGCCCGCGCTGGCGCTGGCCATGCGCAGCTTGACCCAGTCCGCACAGATACGCCTGGGAAAGCCCGTGTCGCGTTATCTCTGCGGCCCCCTCACGGGCGGCGAACAGACCGAGCGCGCGTTGTCGCATACCGCGCACGCGCTGCTACAAGCCGCGAGTGCGCCCCTCGCCTTGCACGCGACGGCAGCCCGCATACTGGATGACATGGCAATCTCCGCGCGCCAGGAGGAGATCTTCTGGGGCTTGCGCGCGGTGCTCCCAGCGATCTACGATCCGCAGCTTCCCGCTGCAGCACGACCGCTCTTGCAGCAACAGACAGAGCAAGTGCTCCATGCCCTGGCAACCCTGCGTACGGATATCGCGCCGCTGCACGCGCAACGCCGTCCGTGCATGCGTCCGGAGAACCGAGCCATCGCCGATCTCGATGCCCTCATCGCCGCGTTGCAACCCGCCTGGGAACGCCTCGCGCGCGGCACGCAGGATGATGACTGGTGGCTGATCGTGCGCCTGGCATTACCGGACACGCACGGCCTGCCCCATCTGCGCATCTCGCTGCTCGACGACGACGGCGCGCGCCCGCTCGCGACCGGCATGTACAAGCCGCTGGAGCAAGTCGTCGGCTGCCACTATACCGTGCAACTGCCCTTCACCAGCGCCACGCCACCGCGCGGCGTGCGCTTCGAGGTGTGGGGCTACGGCGGGCAAGGCATCAGCTTCGTGGAGGCGCAGAGCCGTGCGCAACGCCTCTACCCGCGCGCCGTCGCGCAGGCCAGCGGACCCGTGCGCGACCCCGAGCACATCCTGCGCGACCACACGCCGTTCGCCTATCTCGGCCACCAGGACATCGTCACCACCATGCACCATCGCGCCTTAGCTGAGGAGATTGCCATCATCGAGGTGCTGTTCTAATGGTTTGCCTCTCTCCCTGCATTGGGAGAGGGGCTGGGGTGAGGGCAAATATCAGCGTCCAAAGCAATAGATGGCCCCGTCGCCGCTGCCGATGACCAGGCGTCCCGCCGCGACCGCGGGGGAGGCTTTTAATTCCGCGCCTGCGCTGAACTGCCAGGTTTTGCGGCCGGTGGTCACGTTGAGCGCGTAGAGGGTGCCGTCGGTGGAGCCGAAATAGATGGTATCTCCGGCGACGACCGGGGAGGACTCGACGCCACTTTTCGCGGTGAAGGTCCAGCGCGGTTTGCCCGTGTCGCGCGCCACAGCGAAGACTTTGCCGCTTTGCGCGGCGAAGATTGCGGCGGCGCCATAGAGCGCGGCCGAGGCGTAGCAGGTATCGTCTGCCTTCTTGGCGTCAATGGTCCACAACACCTTGCCGTCGCGGGTGCGCACCGCCAGATATTGCCCGGTCAGCGTGCCCACATAGACGACGCCGTTGCCGTAGGCGGGGGAAGCGGCTATGTTGCCGTTGATGGTTGCCGCGGCGTATTGCTTGCCGGTCTCCAGGTTGATGGTGCGCACTTTGCCATCGCAACCGGCGATCATCACCGCGCCGTCTGCCACACAGGGCGAGCAGTGCACTT
>DASXVL010000589.1:0-6865 GCA_036504255.1 Armatimonadota bacterium
GGGCGCACCGCATGACCGGTTATTTTGTTGTGGCGGGTTGCGCCTCGACCAGGAATTCATATTGACGCGTCCAGGTGAACGTTTCTCCAGGCGCGATGGTGAATTTCACAAACGGCTCGACGGCGACCCCCTCCGAGTTGAGGAAGAGCGTCAGGTTTGAAGGGGCAAAATCGCCGGAGATGCGTATAGCCGCCGGCGTATGCGCGTTGCGTACGACAATCACATGCTCGCGCGTGCCGGCCGGCGCGCCTTCCTGCAACCCGGGAATCGCCATGGGCTCGGTGGAAAGCACGTTAATCTGATTCGGGAGGATGGTGATATGTTTCGACACATCCTTCTTCGGTACCGGCGTATAGGGGAAGGTGAGCGTGTAGCCACTGTTCACCGGCTGCTTGTCGAGCATTACCCAGTTATGGTTGTACTGCTCGGCGGTGATGGTATTTTTGCCGGTGTTCGTAAAACGATGCTCGATGCGCAACATGGGCTTGCCGGGGACGAGGCGCAGCGTCTTCACGTACTGGTAGCCCCAACCTCGCGGACCGTCCACCGTCTGCGTGAAGGCAATCACGTTGCGCGCAGACTGCTTGGTCTTCCAGGCGAAGAGTTCGAGCGGCCAATATTCGGTGTACCAGGTATGCTCTTCCTGCACCGGTTTTTCATAGAGGCCCACGCCAACCTTAATGAAGGGTTCGCCGGGCTTGGCGTCAGCCCAGGCAATGGCCTCAAAAAATTCCTCGGGCGCGCCGACGCTGCTGTCTGGGCTCACCGGGTTTGCGGGCCCTTTATCCGGGAGGAGGTAACTGTGTCCGGCATAGCTCAGACTGGTGATAAATCCCGCTTGCTCGAAGCGCTGCCCGCGATAGTACCCCTTGGCCACGTCCGGCTTGGGCACGGTCGCGGTCACCAGCCCATTGGTGAGCGTGAGCGTTTTATAGGCATTGACCTGGCAGGTCGGATCAAACTCTTTCGGTACCTCGGTGAAGAAGCGCTGATCACCGGGATGCGCGATGTGCAAGGCAACCTGCGTCTCGCCGCCTCCGGGCACGACCCACACCATGCGCGTCACGCCGCGGCGAATCTCGTGGCCCCAGATGCTACCCGTGAGCGGCTTGTCCAGGGAAGCCTGGCCACGGATGGCCTTGCCATCCAGGTAGAGCGTCGCCGGTTTGTTGGCATTCAGCAGTAAGCGAAAGGTTTGCGTGCGGTAGCGCACCGGGTTATGCCAATGGGCGACCACGTACACGGTGGAACCTGCTGGCGTCGCGGGGAAGGTCGCCGCGCCATCGGCGCCGACGCGCGGGAGCAGCCATTGCAGGCGATGGCCGGCATTATCGTTTGCAGGCAAGCCGATCTGGTCGGTCTGCAGCAGTGACTTGGCCAGCGCCTGTCCTGCCGGGGTGTTCTCAACCACGACCGCGCGCCAAATGGTACCGGGCACGGTCTGCATGGGCCAGGGCGCCTCTACCGGCTTCTCCGCCGCCCGCACAGCGCACAGGCTCAAGCTGACCCACACGGCCAGCACGAGCCAGAATCTATTGATGAGATAATTGCCTTGTGTGTGCATTGCACGTCCTTTCAGAAAACCATCGTTTCCGCGAGAAGTTTTCGACAGGAAGTCAGCCGACCCCTTGCCCTCACGTTTGCGGAGATACCTGTAATAACTGGAGCCTTTTCAGCGTAATCGTGCAACCTCGTTCCGTCAATGCGTTGCAGCGCCTCTTCCTTCTTGAACTTGTTAAAACCCCGCGTGAGACAAGTCACACAGCAGACACATGACTCGGTTACCGTGCCCCTCTTCCCAACGTGCTGGTGGATGAGATGCGGCAGACCCCGCTCCCCTCGCGGGATGCAGGGTCTGCAGTGCTCAGGCCAACTCAAATCATTGGCTTTACCAGGACATGACGATACTCTTCAGCACGAGCGGCTGTGGAGACGCCCAGGTGGTATCCAGGCGTAACGAGCAGATCTTGCCCGAATCGGCCGCGGCGACCGGCCAGACCAATGACGCGCCGTGCGCTCCGCTGACGACGTCGGTCACGCTGGTGGTCACGTTATTCGCATCCATATGCATCTGCAAGCGATAGGTGCCACCCCCAGCAATTACCAACCCGTTGGACGGCCAGGTACTTTGCTCAAAGGTATGGTTGCTTAGGTACCACCACCAACCGCCATCGGTCGCAATCTGCTGAATGACGCCTTGCGATAAATAGGGGGTATCGGCAGCCAACAGTTCAAACTGCACGGTGGCCGAGGCTGGATTCGGCTCGACCATCGTCAGCGCCATATCGAATGCGGAGGTGGAAATGGTATTCTCGCGCGCATTCCCCGTGGAGGTGAGCGCATCGTTTTTGAACCACCATGTCAGGCAGCCGGGCGCCGCTTGCGGTGTCACCGTCATGGTGTTGTTGGCAATCTTGATGCCGGCGGTGGAGCAATCGACGTCATCCGCCCCGGTCTGTGACCACATCCAGGTGAGCGGCTTCGGGTTGGTCACGACGCGCCCGCTGTAGCCGTTGACGTGTGCCCCCGCCACCGGCACGGCGCTAGGCACCGAGAAGTCATCTGCGTAAAAACGCAGTTGCTCCGGCGCGCTGGCGGCAACATGGCCATCGACAAACGCATAAATCGCTTTCTTGTCGTGCCGGCGGTTTGCCGAGAAGGTTCCCGCCAAGCGACCGTTACTGGCGGCGGCGATATCCCCGAACATGACCGTCCCTTCCGGATTGGTGACATCACTCAGCGCTTTACCGCAGAGCCACCAGCCATACCCGTAATCCGGCTTGCTTGCGTTACCGCGTGTCTCTGCCGTCGGGCAGTCGTAGACCTTGTCAGCGATCTGCAGACTGTCTGTCCATGTCGCGGTTTCCGTGGTGTCCCAACTGCCATCACGATTGGCATCCGTGTAGCCCACCGGCAGCTTCTCTTCGTTTTCTTGAATGTACATCGTTACCGCTAATGCAATCTGCTTTTGATTGCTGGTGCACTTGGTCTGCCGCGCTTTTTCGCGGGCTTTGCCAAAGACAGGGAAGAGAATCGCCGCTAATATAGCGATGATAGCGATGACGACAAGTAGCTCAATGAGCGTGAAGCCCACCGGCGTCTTCCTGGTCATCTGTTTGGACTTTGCGATCATAAATTTACCTCCTTAATAATTTCGCACGCCCGTCAGCAACGACAACGGATCAGCGCTGACGACGTCCGATACGTACTATTACTTACGCCTGAATGCGGCACGTGCGGTGGATGATTGCCGCGAGGCCATGCATCGCCCACACCTTCCGCACCTTGCCCTACGCTGTCACCATATCGTTCTTATGCTACTGATGATAGCAGGGCTAGTGAATATACGAATCTGCCGACACCATGGACTTTTCTGCTGATTTTGGGCGAAACGGCACTGAAACAAGTGCCAATTCGGCGAGAATTTTCTCCGCAAAATCGCCCAGTCGCCGCCAGATACGCCCATCACCGTCTAGCAGGGTTGGCAGGTAGACGGCTGTAGGAACCGCGATGGCAAACGTGTACGGGCAGCCCCCGCTCCACTCTCGGGTTGCGTGGCCTGTGGCACCGGTATTTCGCAGGCAACGTAGCGTGGCGAAATACTTGCGCGATAGAGCTGATATGGGTATCATCGGCACGGCAAAGCAGTTGACCCGTAACAGGCCTACGCGGTCTCACCGCGCGCACGCCTTCGTTTTTTCGCACGGAAAGGACCCTACTGATGTACTCATACGATCTCGGTGGCGCATGGTCGCTCACACGTGACGGCAGTGGCGAAACGCTCCCCGCCCAGGTGCCTGGGTGCGTGCATACCGACCTGCTGGCGAACGGCCTCATCGATGACCCGTTTTACCGCGAAAACGAGGAAGCGCTCCAGTGGGTCGGCGAAACGGACTGGACGTACACGCGTACGGTAGACGTCTCGGCGGCGACGCTGGCGGAGGAACAGGTGCTGTTACGCTGTGAAGGACTGGATACGCTGGCGACCATAGTCGTCAACGGCACGGAGGTCGCGCGCACGGAGAACATGTTCCGCACCTGGGAGTTCCCCATCAAAACGCTGCTGCGCGTGGGGGAGAACCGCATCGAGATCCGCTTCACCTCGCCCATCCCGACCATTACCGCGCGCCAAACCGCCCACCCCATTCCCGATTGGTCAGGCCCGAAGGAGATGCGCGGGCGCGGTTGGCTGCGCAAGGCGCCCTACCATTTCGGCTGGGATTGGGGACCGGTGCTCGTCACCAGCGGCATCTGGCGCCCTATCGCCCTCCTCGCCTACACGACGGCACGCCTCGATGACGTGCACGTACGGCAGGCACACCACACGGATGGCGGCGTCACGCTGGATATCGCCATCGCCGCCACGGTGGCCGCTCCGGTTTTCGCACAGATCAGCGTCGCACTGGATGGCAAGACGGACGTCGCCACGCAAGCAGACTGTCATGACGGCCAGGCGCATGTCGAGTTGGCGATCCCCGATCCGCAGCGCTGGTGGCCCAATGGACTGGGCGCACAACCGCTCTACACCGTGACTGTTGAATTATGCGATGCTGCAGGCGTTTCGCTCGATCGTTGGACGCGACGCATCGGCTTGCGCACGCTCCGTCTGGTGCGGGAAGCTGACCAATGGGGGGAATCCTTCCGGTTCGAGGTCAACGGCGTGCCCTTTTTCGCCAAGGGCGCGGACTGGATTCCCGCCGATAGTTTTTCCACGCGCGTCACGCTGGCGCAGACGCGCGACCTGCTGCTGAGCGCCGTGGATGCGCACATGAATTCGGTGCGCGTCTGGGGCGGCGGCATCTATGCCGATGACCTGTTCTACGACCTGTGCGATGAACTGGGCCTCTGCGTCTGGCAGGATTTCATGTTCGCCTGCTCCAGCTACCCCGCCTTCGATGACGCCTTCATGGCCAACGTGCGGGCAGAAGCGGAGGACAACGTGCGTCGCCTGCGCCACCATGCGTGCCTCGGGCTCTGGTGCGGCAATAATGAATTGCTGCAAGGGCTGGTGGCGGATAGCTGGACGGAACACCAGATGGGGTGGGATGACTACGCCAAGCTCTTTGAAGCGTTGCTGGGTGACGTCGTGCGGACGCTGGACCCGGAGCGCGACTATATCTCCGGCAGTCCCTACATTCCCAAGGGGGGCTGGCGCGACGCGAATGCGCCTGATAGCGGCGACGCCCACCTCTGGGGCGTCTGGCACGGCAAGGAACCCTACGAATGGTACCGCGGCTGCATGCACCGCTTCGTGAGCGAGTTTGGCTTTCAGTCCTTCCCCGAGCCGCGCACCGTCGCGGCCTACACCGCGCCGGATGACCGCAATGTCACCACCGCGGTAATGGAACACCACCAACGCAGCGGCATCGGCAACACGACCATCATGACCTATCTGCTTAGCTGGTTTCGCTTGCCCGGTGACTTTGACATGACGCTGTGGCTGAGCCAGATTCTGCAAGGCCTGGCGATCAAATATGCGGTGGAGCATTGGCGACGGCAGATGCCGCGCACCATGGGCGCCATTTACTGGCAGCTCAACGATTGCTGGCCGGTCGCAAGTTGGGCCTCCATCGACTACTACGGGCGCTGGAAAGCGCTGCAATACCTGGCAAAACGCTTCTTCGCCCCCGTGCTGCTGTCGGGCGTCGAGGATCTCGCGCAGGGCAGTGTCGATCTCTATGTCACCAGTGACCTGCTGACGCCGGATAGCGGACAACTCACCTGGACGCTCACCATCGTGGAGGGCACACCGCTCGCGACCGGCACGCGCGCCGTCACCATCGCGCCCGGACAGAGCGCCCGGGTCGACACGCTGCAACTCGCGACGTTCATCGCCGAATGTGGCGTGCGCAACCTGATCTTGTGGCTCGAGCTCACCACGGCGGGCGGACACATCTCGCGCAACACCGTACTGCTGGCACGGCCGAAGCACCTGGCGCTCTGTGCTCCCGACATCGCCGTGCTGGTTACTGAAGATGGCGACGCCTTTCGCGTCACGCTCACGGCGACACGGCCTGCGCTCTGGGCCTGGCTGGAGTTGGCGGGACACGAGGCCCGCTATACGGACAACTTCCTCGATCTCGCGCCGGGCCAACCGGTCGAAATTCGTGTCACGCCGACCGTACCCCTGGCCCACGCGGAATTCACCGCCGCCTTGCGTGTACGCACGTTGGTGGACACCTATACCGCCGTTGGTGTCACCAGCCTGGTCAGTTGACCCCGCGCTGCCCCCTGGCCCAGGCCAGGGGGCAGCGCTTTTGTGGTTCCCCGATACCCCAAAGGTCTTGTCACATCACGCTCTTCGCGAATTTTCATGGTAAGATATGAGCGTCAGGCACATGACTACTCCGTAAAAGGGTGTCCGTTTCATGGCTACTATTCGGCAAATCGCACAACTCGCCAAGGTTTCCCCTGCCACCGTGTCGCGTGCACTGGCGAATCATCCGCACGTGCGGCCGGACACGCGTCAACACATCTTAGAGATCGCCCAGCTCTATCACTATAACCCCATGCGAACGCAACAAGAGGGCGCACCCTCGAAGATGATCAAGATCGGATGCCTGGTGCCCTCGGTGAGCGCCGACTATTACGACCTGGTGTTGGAGGGGGTGCTTGAGGCCACGGCTGGTGAGCAATTCCATGTCATGATTGTGCAGACGCATCACGTGTTTGCCCACACCTGCGCGGCAATTATGCGCATGGTCGAACAACAGGTCGATGGGATCTTCATCATCTGCGGACATGCGGAATTGCTGCCCAAGACGACGCTCATGGCACTCTGGAGTCATAATATCATTCCCCTCAGCATTGATGATACCCGCCTGCCTATCGATAGCGTCTTAACCGATGAACAGATGCTGGGCGA
>DASXVL010000590.1:0-3623 GCA_036504255.1 Armatimonadota bacterium
ATCCGCCCACGCGGTCGGCCAAGAAAATCCTTACCAGGTGATGAAGGGTAAGATACGGGCTCAATCCCCTGTAATCACTGGGGATTTGACTACCGGAGATCGTTCGATTATAATAAAAAAGGAACGTTCCATAACATCATCTTTCCTCGCACAACTCGTCAACTCGGTCCGTGTATGGTGATCGAAAGTCTCTGCGTTTGATGGGATGCATCGTCATGAACAAACGAGAAGTTATCAGCATTACCTCGCTCGCGAAGCGGCTCGGCCTTTCGAAGAGCACGGTCCATGCCGCGTTAACCGAGACGGGCACGATCAGTCAGGAGACACGCGCCCGCGTTCGTGCGGCTGCGGACCAGTTAGGCTATCGCCCGAATCTACTCGCGCGCGGTTTGCGGACACAGCGTTCGACGATTATTACGGTCATCACGAATACCGCCACCTGGTCACATACCAATGCGCCCATGCTGCACGCCGCCGATCAGTTGGGTAAGCGACACGGCTACCTCGTCTTGAGCGCCTACTCGGATAATGATCCCGCGAGGGAACGCCAGATCATCGAGTATGCGCTGGGGTCGGGTGTGGCCGGCTTGCTCATTGAGCCGATCGATACCCCGGACAATCAGGCGCTTTATCGGCAAGCAGGACAGCAAGTGCCGCTGGGCATGTTGAATTTTTGTATCCCGCAGCTGGACATCGCGGCGTTCGCGACGGATGAGTCCGCCATCGGGCACATGGCCGCCAGGCATCTCCTCACGACAGGACGTCGCCGTCTCGTCTACCTCGGCTATGCGGCCAGCGGCTGGATTCATCAGTGGGTAACAGAGCGCCTACGTGGGGTAGAAGAAGCGGCGCGTGAAGAGCAGGCCCCCGTCTCCACCCTGATGGTGACGGATTGGGATGAGGCAACGCTGCAGGAACGCGTCGCGCAGACCCTTCACGCCTATCTCGACGCGGGGGGCGCCGTCGAAGGCCTGATCGCCGCCAATGACACGTTGGCCTTGGGCGCCATCAGCGCCCTGCGGGCGCGCGGGCAGCGCGTTCCGGCAGACGTCGCCGTCGTCGGCGTGGATAATTCGACGGGCAGCGCCATGGCGCACCCACCGCTCACCACACTGGAAAAGCCCATGGCGCATATCGGACATGAAGCCATGCGTTTTCTGCTGGAGCGCATGGCGGGGGATGCTGCCGGCCTTACGGCGCAACAGTATCGCTACCCTCCCACATTAATCGTCCGTGCTTCGACACAACGGAACTCTGTCTCTGCTCGCGCTTGCGCCGGTTAGCAATCCATGCCCCGTCTCGTAAAAACAAAAAGCGTTGACTACTACAACAGAAAGGAACGTTCCATGCCGCAATTATCTACTGCGAAAGAGAATCCTCACCATCAGAATGAGCTAAGCGCCTTGCCCATTGAGTTGTCGAATGGCGTCCGGCTGGAATTCACCTTGGATGGCGAGATGCTCCACGGTCTCACGCACGCGACCATCGACGGAGTTCCACTGATCGCCGAAGGCAGCGCACGCTTACCGTACGTGGAAACGCGCGATGGCTGGTTGATTAGCGGCTATCGATTTTGCGACATCCAGCATGACGGCGATACGGTTATACTGACCGCGGAAGCGCTTGGGGTGAAACCGGGCATGGGGCGCAAGGTGGATTTTTTTGGCGTCCCTTTTATTACGACCCCACGCCGCACACCGGTGGTACTGGGTACGTTTCGCTGGCTGCTCACCCCGGAGAGCGTCGCCATCGGCCATCCCGGCGTGCGGCAAGCGACCTATCAGGGCTTCTCCTATCGTTATGAATTCCAACTCGACCACGCGTTTCATTGGGTGCTCGACAGCGGCACCTGGGAAGTGGGCGGCGATCCGGATGGCGTGACGATTTTTTCGCAGCACCAGGCGGCCATCGGCGGGCCGATGCTACACACGGTCTCCCGGCAGGGGCCCTGCTACACCAGCGGCGAGACCTTCCGCAGAAACACGGAAGGGCGTGCGGACGTCGTGCCGGATATCCCCCTCGATCCTTCGCTCGGCTATATTATTCCCATTCAAGCTCAGTTGCGTGGCGCGGCGGGGTCGTTCATTGATGTGCAATACAAACAGGATGATCTGCTCCTCTGCTACTATGCGCAGGCCGATTATTACCGCACGTTGGTGGAATGGCGGACGGACGACCCGGGCATCGGCCACCTGGATCATCACTTCTTCCCGCTGACTCAGGCGTATGTCACACCGGCGAAAACCATACTTGCGGCCCATGTGCCCGGGTTAACGCAGGCGCAGATGCTCAACCGCTGGACGGATTGCTGGGAACACGTGGCCTCAGCCTGGCGCGCGCAAACGGGAGTCAGCCGCCAAGAGCCGATCACCGGGTTGGGGTTAGATCTCTCGGGCGCCGCCGGGGTGCACTACGGCAGCGGGCCGACGGATCTCTTTGCACGCTGGGAAGCGCGCTTTGACTGGATGCGCGAGCACGGGATGGAGTATCTCTTCATCGGCGGGCTCGGCCATCATCAAGGCGAAATCGCTCCGATGATCGCGAACATGTGCCAACCGCATGACTACACGGTGACGGAGCGCTATGGCGGGCCGGAGCGTTTCCGCCTGTTCTGCGAGCGCGCCCACGCGGCGGGGATCAAAATCGCGCTGTGGATCTGCGGGCATCTCTCCGACCATGCCCCTGCCCTGAAAGCTCACCCCGAGTGGACGGTGTCCGCCGATACCGGCACGCCGTGGGACGGGGGCTACCGCATCATGCGCGCGTGCAGTTACCACCGCGGCTTCATCGAATGGCTCCTCGCGCAGATGCGCGATCTCAAGGACCTTGGGCTTGATCTGTTGTTTTTTGACTCCTACCATAACCTGGCGGCTATGCCGATTGACTACGCTGACCCGACGCTGTCCCCGCAGATCCATCAGTTGTGGGCATTCCAGGCTGAGTGCGAACGTATCGGCCTGCCCATGATGATCGAATCGGTCGGCCCTCTCGGCGTCACCAGTTGCGGATTATGGCCGGAGTATCTCATCTGCCCGGAGTTGACGTATTGGACGCACTTCCGCAGTTGTATCGATGCCCGGATGTTCAACGATTTCACCAACGGGACGCTGACGACGGCGATGTACTTTCGCCTGCTCGCCAATAAAGCGCCGATCGGTTTTAGCGTATTGGAACAAGCCAATGACACGTTCGAAGGCTCCCCGGACCTCCCGGCTGAGATCGGCCCCATGGCCTGTCTCTACCAGCAGTTGACGCCGGCGATGCAGGTGCGTACCGTCAATGAAGACGGCAGTATTGCCTGGTGTAACCCCGCGAGCGGGGAACGCGTGCTCTTTGCCGTCGGCACGGGCAGCGTCACCGTCCCGGACGGGTACCGCGCCGAGCCGGTGTATGGCACGTCGGCGGCGTTGCCTGCGGGTACCCATGCCACGAATGACCTTGCCGCTTATCGACTGGAACAGTTATAAAAGAAATAGGCCTATAGTAACTACCTATGCTTATCTATCACAGCGTGGGCGGTGGGGCTCCAGCACTGTTTGGAAGGGTTCGAGCGCAGCGAGTCCCGCTCTCCCGCAGGTTGGGAACGGCGGGTCTCGCTGCGGCTCGAACCCTTCCAAACAGTG
>DASXVL010000591.1:0-9502 GCA_036504255.1 Armatimonadota bacterium
ACTCATACGACGAGTCCGCTCAACAACGACAGCGGCCAAGCGAGCAAGGCAGATTGTCGCAATTATTTCTGTGCAAACCCTTATTTCTTCTCGAACGGGACATAGTCCATACCGCATTTCGGGCATTTGCCGGGTTTGGTACTCTCCATATCCACGTGCATCGGACAGTGGTACCACTTCGTGGCATTGTCAGTGGGTTGTCCGGTTTTCGCCGTGTCAGCCTTGTGCGCCATGCCACGGGCACTCCCCGGCATCGACATGGCGGTCATCGATGTGTGCTTGGGGGGCGTACTGGTATGCGTCGCCGCCGGTGATGGCGCTGGGAGCATACCGGCATCCTTAGTCTCAGACAGTCCGGTGGCTTCCGCGCGGGGAGGAACCGGCGGGGCGGCAGCGTCATCCCCCATCGAGGAGGACGCTGCGCCTTGCTGCAGCACGGTGACTGCATCACCATCATGGAGATTAGCGAGACCAGAGGTGATCACCTGATCGCCATCCTTCAACCCGGTGAGAATTTCCGTGCGGGCATTGCTCACCCGACCCGTCGTCACGATCTCTCGTTTGGCCGTCGTGCGCAGGCCGTCGCTGGCCACGACAAAGACGCTGGCTTGGTTATCCCGTGCGATCAACGCCGAAGTGGGTACCGACAGCGCCGGACGCTGATTGCTGCCCAGGCGCAGCTCGATGGCAAGATATTGCCCTGGCCGGAGCCGTCCGCCGGTATTCGGCACTCGCGCTTCCACGATAGCCGTGCGTGCAGATGGATCTTGCGCAGGAAACACCGCTGAGATGCGTGCGGCCAACGGCTGATTGGGCGCGTCAATGGTATGCGCGAGCATGGTTTGGCCCACGGTCACCTGTGACAAATCCGCTTCCGAAACGTTAACTTGAATTCTCACGACATCCGTCTTGGCGATCTTCATCATCGACATGCCGGGTTGCACCAGCGTGCCGGGGGAGATATTGCGCGCGGTGACCACGCCGCCATAGGAGGCGCGGATTTCCGTATATCCTTTCACCGTGCTGGCTTCAGAGAGTTGCGCGCGGGCTTGTCCGGCTGCGGCATTGGCCATCCCGGCTTTTGCCGACGCGCCAGTGGTGGCGGCTTGCGCGGCCTGGATATCCGATTCCGCCGCCAACACCGCCGCCTGCACTTCCGCCACGCGACCATTCGCGCTGTCACGATCCGCTTCCGCGCGCGCCTGATCTTGCTTGGCGCGCGTCACGCCCACTTGCGCCGTCCGCACACCCGCTTGGACCTGTTTGAGTTTCGCTTGGGCGGCGGCGGCTTGGGACGTTTCACGGTCGAGTTCCTCTTTCGCAATCGCCCCCTGCGTATAGAGTTTCTGCTCACGCGCGATTTCCGCCGTCCAATAGGTCATCTCGGCTTGCGCGGTATCCACCTCACTCTGCGCCTGCACCACGGCTTCGTTGGCTTGTTCGACGCCGGACTGCGCCGACTGCACAGCACTCTCGGCGGAACGTACTGCCGCTTGCGCCTGGGTCAGCTGTGCTGCCGTCTGTTGACGTGAGCGCTGGGCTTTGCGCTGCGCGGCGCGGGCCGAGGCGACATCCGCGTTCGCGGCAGTAATGCCCTGGTTGGCTGCAGCGCTGCCGTATGCCGCCTGTTGTTCCTTGGTCAGCAGTTCACGGGAATCGAGCCGTGCGACAAGTTGACCCGGTGCAATCCGGTCTCCAGGATAGAACGGCATGAGGATGAGGCGTCCCGTCACGCGCGGATAGACATCTTCTTCCTGGTCAGGGACCACGGTGCCGGTGTAACTGGCGCTCGCCTGAAA
The DNA here is from genome assembly GCA_036504255.1 of Armatimonadota bacterium. GTDB lineage: Bacteria > Armatimonadota > Hebobacteria > CAIYQO01 > CAIYQO01 > DASXVL01. Next base: position 1,800 of record DASXVL010000591.1, read on the forward strand.
GGTGGTTGGATGGATGGTTTCAGCGGCCACCGCGACCGTGCCCGGCGCGGCTTGTGCGCTCATATCCATATTGGCCGAGGCGATCACCGTCGACGTCTTCGGATCGCGGTATTTCTTGACCACGGCAATGGTACCCACCAATACGATGAGCAACGTCAATGTGCCGACGAGATAGCCACGTTGGTGCACGGGCATGCGCGTATAGAGTGGAATGGTGACGATGGTGGCGGCAATAATGAACACCACAAAGACGGCGAACCAGGGAATAGCCACGCCACGGTCTTTAGCGGTAATCCCCTTGCCGGTAGCCACCACGAAATGCGCTGCGCCGTCACCGTCCATCTTCATGCCGGCCATCTGCTGGACAGCGACATCGACTTGCCATGTGCCGGCCATACCCAGGTTGACGGTCGCGCCATATTCGCCGTCTTTCGTACCCGGAGCGGCTTTCACGTCCGCAGGCATCGGCATGCTGGTCATATCGACATGCACAGCCACCCCGGCGCCCGCTACCGGCGTCTCACCATCTTTCACGGTGATGACCAGTAAATTTGCACCGACGACTGGCGGTGAGGGCTGACTGGACAATTCGACGGTATACTTCCCGGCCTTCGCGGACGGTGGCCCCGCCGCGAAGGCCAAACTGCTGCTAAGAAGTAGTGCCGCCACGAGAAATAGCCCGTAGTATCTCATCAGTCTCTCCTTTAAAATCGGCCCTCGCACACAAAACGGTTGAGGGGGAATGTCCTCTGAATGCCGGTTATGCGCCAGGCGTCTGTGTGGGACGGCCGCGCACGATCACGATAGCCACGGCAAAAGTGGCTTTGCCATCACCATCCATGGCCATACCGAGGTTCACGGTGGCTATCCATCCTGCGTGCCGGGGACAGCCGTCACGTCAGCGGGCATCGCGCGCTCCGCCATCTCCACATGCACACGCACGCCGGCGCCCGTGACGGGTTCAGCAAATATTTCATCGTGGTGTTCCTCCCAGCAAAAGCAGTGTGATGGTTATGACGCAGGAGTCGTGGATGCGAGCACATCCAGGCCCATCGCTTGATACAAGGTGGCCAGGGCGCCACGATACTGGGCCTGCGCCGTCACCGGACTTTGCCGCGCCTCCGTCAACGCACGCTGGGCGTCGAGCAGTTCGACAATCGTCCCTTTTCCACCGGCATACCGGGCTTGCGCTACCGTATAGGCCTCTTCCGCGGCGGCCATCTGCGCCGTGGCGGTGTCGATATTCTGGCGAGCGGCGGTTACGCGTGCGTCCGCCCCGGCGACATCCGCGCGCACCTGAAGTTCGAGGGCATCACGATTAGCACGGGCTTGCGCGACGGCCTGTTCCGCTTCACCGACCTCCGCTTTCCGGCGTCCCCCGTCGAAAAGCGGAATGCCGGCGACGACGCCAACCGTGAGGCCGGCGGATTTCCCCATGTCCGCGGGGGCCAGCGCGTCGACCATGCCCACGGCGTAGATCTGCGGCTTAGAATTGCCCTTGCGGGCATCGACCGTCGCCAGCGCCGCGTTGATGGTCTGTTGCGCGGCCAGCAGGTCAGGACGTGTCGCCAATGCCGTGGCAATGGTATTCGTCGGTGGCGCCGGCAACGCTTCCACCGCCGGCGATGCGGGGATCGTTGCAACAGGAACGCCGAGGGCTTGCGCGAGCTGCGCACGTGCAGCGGTCACGTCAGCTTGCGCGTTCGCGGCCTGCTGTTGCGCGGCGGCCTGCGCCGCTTTCGCGCGTAACAGATCAAATTGTGGCACTTTGCCCACATCGAAAAGCTGCTGTGTCACCTGCGTATTCGTCGTCTGTGCCGTCACGGTGTCTTGCGCGACGATCAGCATCGCCAGCGCTTGTTGCCACGCGGCGAAACGCGTGCGTGCGGCAAAGGCGATCTGTGTGCGGGCCAGCGTGACGCCTTGCAGGGATGCTGACGCGGTCAACCGCGCGGCGCGCGTCGAAGACTGGATGCGCCCGCCTGTATATAAGGGAAGCATCGCCATGCCATTCACGTCCAGCGAGGTGCGATCCTGCGTTTGCAACAGCGCTTGGGGCATGGTGGGCGCTGCCAGCACGTTGCGCATCGTGGATGCCGTCGCGAGCGCATTGCCCGATACTTGCAATTTCGCGTCCGCCTGCGCCTGGTTCGCACGTGCCTGCGCCATCCCCGCCTCTGCCTGCGCTGCCCGCAACATGGGCTGGCGCTGCAGCGCCAACTGCACGGCGTCAGCTTCCGTCAGCGTCAGGGGCACGTCTTGCGCCATTGCCCCTGTCATCAACAGGCTGATGGCTATCAAACTCAACCAAAATCGGCTCCGCATGGAGACCCCCTCGTCAAAGGTGACCGTAAATCATTGTGATCTATTATACAGGACGTGCTGATAGGGTCGCCGGTTCCCTCATTTTTCAAATTGTCCATATTTTGTCACAACCAGGCAGCCACACCGAAATACCCGACCAACAGTCCACATAGCGGATGCCTTTCCAGCCGGAGATAGCCGAGGGCCCTGTTCCAGACCGTGCTGTTGACACGAGGCTGACCTGAAGTCCTTAATCAAGCCCCTCTCCCAGCATTGGGAGAGGGGTTGGGGTGAGGGCCGACACCAGCCCAGCCTACAGTCCTTAGCACTGTCTGGAACAGGGCCCAAGCCCGGCTATCCCGTTTGCTTTGATAGGGCAACCACGCACGAGGACAATCCGCTGCTTTCCGTGCGTGAACGATGTCATCACACCCAGAGCGAATCATGGCCAGTCCCGGAACTCCCTTACGCGCGGAAGGGAAGGTGACATCACTATCGCTCGTGTAACTGCACAGCTTACCCCTCGCTCAGCACGGCCTCTTCGCGTGCGCGGAAATACTGAGCGGTTTGCTGCACGAGGTAGTTGAGTTTTGTTGGTTCCGGTTTGCCATACATCGCAGGATACGGGTCGCCGCCAGGTCCCAGCGGTTCCGGGGTCACGTAACAGCCCGGACGGTTATACCCGATCACATAGAGCGCGCGAATGATGGTATCCAGATCCAGCGCCCCGTCACCGAGCGCGCCACGATTTGAATCGGCCATGTGGATGTTCGTCAACCGTTGGCCGGCATCCAGGAGCGCAGCACCGATATGCCGTTCCTCCACCTGCATATGATAGACATCGGCATTGATATGCTGCACGCCGGGGTGCGCGAGCGCCTCTATGTAGGCAATGGCATCGGCAATGGTATGCACGAAGCTGACTTCCGCGGAGCGAATCGGCTCGATGGCGGCTTTGACGCCGGCAGCGACAAAACGGTCGGCAACAAGATGCAGCGTCTCAGTGGAACGGGCAAACTCCATGTCGTCGTAGGCGTGTGACCGTCCCACGGCCCCCGGCACGACCAGGATATAGCCGGCGCCGACCGCCACCGCAAAGTCGATCGTCCGCTTGAGGTAGTCGATGGCCCGTTGTCGAGAAATCGCGCTGTTGCTGGAGAGGTCATTTTCGGCAGAGAACATGCCACAAATGCCACCCACCTGTATGCCATGGTCGCCAAGAATCCGTAACGTCTCCTCTGGCCGATAGCCCAGGTCCGCGCCATAGTGGTTGCCATGCAACTCAATGAAGGGGATCTCTGCCGCAGCGAGACGCGCAACAGAATCACGCAGGGGTTCCATCCCGAAGCCCCAATTGCTCCAGGATAAATTCAGACGCGTAGAGAAACGCTCCGGGTCTGCAGCTTTTTTAGCAAGAAACCGCTCGCGAATCTCATTATTCAAACGTTCAAAATTCTGTTGCGTCATGTCGTGTACCTTTCAAATTCAGCTTTCACCCAGCGTGCGTCCACATGTCCGACTGGGTCAGGTCGTCAATAGATCTTACCAAAAATAGACTGATTCTGCGTTAAAAGCGTTTGTTCACGTGATAGCACTCACGCCAGGGGGCACTTTATGCGACAGGCATACGGTAAACGAACACACTATTGTTCTCCGGATGGACCGAGAGTACGACTTGGAGCAGATATTATTTCATGGACAATCAGGCGTAGATGCCCCCCGCCTGTTGGCACAAATCGAACACGCGTCTATGTATAAAAATGGCTTTGCATAAACACGACGACGCTCCCCTAATCCAAGCGGACCAGGAGAGCGTCGTGTGTCATGAGCGGATAACGGTCGTTACTTTTTCCGCGTATGCGCGAAGAGCCACTGATAGAGAAGCGGATCGTTGAAGGTCTCCGTCCACACGTCATGTGACCCATTCGGATAGACGCGGAACTGCACATCGGCCTGCAGTGCGTGGAGCGCATCGACCATCTTCTGCGAGTAGGCAAACGGCACCGTCGGGTCTTTCGTACCATGAAACACCCAGATCGGCAGTTGCTGCAGGCGTGCGGCGTCCGCCGGGTCCGCGCCGCCACAGATGGGCGCGATGGCGGCGAAGCGTTCGGGAAATTCCATGGCCCAACTGAAGGTGCCGAAGCCCCCCATGCTGAGCCCGGTCAGGTACACGCGGTCCGGGTCGATGCGGTAGCTTTGCTGCAACGCATCGAGCAGCATGTTGAGCCGATAGGGCGACCACCATTCCCCCGGCGGGCAGTGCGGAGCAATGAGCACGCACGGGTAGTCTGTTTTGGCGTAGCCGATCATTTTGTACTGATTGAAGTACGTCGCAAACGCCGTGTCGTCCATGGAGCGTTCGCCGCTGCCGTGCAACACGAGGAGCAACGGCCAGCGTTTCTGGGTATCAGCCGCGTACCCATCGGGCAGATAGCTGACATACTTGTAGGCTTGCAGCGCACCGATCTGCTGCTGCTGCTCCGCCCACCAGCGGTCATTGCGTCCCCATGCATCGGTGCGTCCGGTCGCTTTTCCGCTGCCCGGCACGGTTTCGGCCAGGCCGGCGAGCAGCACCGCGCCATCCTCATTGCGCGCCAACCGCTCTGCCAGCATCCATTTCGAGTAGTCGGCCACCAGGGCCGTCTGTTCGGCGGCCACCGCTGCGGCGATACCCAATCCCTTGGGCAATTCGATGCCGCTGCTCATGACCAACGCGTTCCAATTGATCGGCTCAGGCTGCCGATACAACGTATAATACCGCTTGATGGGCATCCCCTGTTCGCCGGTGATGGTCACCACCGCCCCGTAGCGTCCGGGTGTGTTCGCCACGCTGACGGGTTGATGGGCCGCGTTATAAAACTTGGTCTGCACGGTATAGCGCCCAATGAGGTCTTCCATGAGCGGAGCATCGACGAAATCGCCTGCGGGGAACGCGAAATCGGTGAAGACGAATGGGTTGAAGCGGAATTCCGCCTGGCGAATCGCGGTGGCGCGCAAGGCATCGACATCGGGGGAGATTACCTGCACCGGGGTCTGGCCGTCGATATCGACATGCAAGGCGTCATACGGTTTCCCGGGGGCCGACAGCGGAATGTTCACGACCGCCGCGGCATTGCCATCCTCCGCGCGCTGCAGTCGTCCCGTGCCCAGCACGGTCTTGCCGTTGCGCACTCGCACGGCCTTGCCGATGAGTTCCGTGGTGGCGGCGACCTCGACGCGGATGCGCCGGAGATGCTCCAGCCATGTCGTGGCTGACGCCAGTACCGGCGCGCTGCGCTGGTCCGCCAGGCGCAGGCGCTGCATAGACGCATTGTTGGCATGCGTGTCACCGCGCGGAAACCAGTGACACTGTTTCCGTGGCCCGGTATCCTTATCGTTAACATAGATCTGGCATGCCACCTCACGACCGACGGACGGCGTGATCTGAAAGGCGGACCAGGGGAGGAGCACTTCCATCTGATAGCCACCCGGCGTACGACTGCTGATGGTTTGCACCGAGATCGGTATGGTCTGCAGCACGGCGCTTTTCCGCCGATCGACGAGTATGGTGCGCAATACCGGATGCTTCGGGTCCATCCCCGGGCTACACACCAGTTGAAAGGCATCCTGGCCACCCAACTCGCTGGCCAGGAAGAGCTCTATGGAGTCGGCGGCATATAACGCTTGGTCATTATCGCTCTCGTTTGCGCGGTCATCGCGCACCTCCAGCAGCAGCAGCAGCCCCTGGGCGTTCCACCCTAAGCGCGCGATGGCGCTCAGGTCGTCTGGCAGCAACCGACGGCACCCCTCGTTATCCATGAGAAAGTGCACCGCAAAGCCACGCGTGCCCCAGTCCTCGCCGTGTCCATCGATGGTGATGCCATCAAGACGCGGAATGTCATAGACCTGCGTTGCTGTTGATGATTTGCCCGCCCACGCCATGTTGACGGCGAGCAGCACAAGGCAGACGAATAGCCATCGCATGTGGATGGCGCCGAAGAGGGATCGCATAAAAACCTCACTTTACAAAATATTAACTGCGACAGGATTGTCTCTCACGCGCAGCAGAGCAATCCCACCGTATGGGATCATAGTGGCGGCGCCGCGTTCACGCAAAAAATGCCGCTGCCTAGCTTCCTTCACAGTATTGTTTCAACTTGCTCAACGCTTGGCCCCAGCCAAAATTGCAGAAGCCGAGATACTCACTGTGTTCATCCCATCCGGTGTGGTAAAAATTCAGAACCGCCATATCGTCTTTCTCGGTAATCTCAAAGATTATATGCGTACCGGTCCAGGCGAACGCTGGACTGCTCTCGGGATGCGTACTAATACACTGCCATGCAACCCGCTTGCCGTCAACTGTCTCCAGGACTTTCATGCGGAGTGTCCCGTGTTCCGGGCCTGGGTTGAACTCAAGCACCAATCCCTCGGCATTGTCAACGAGGGTTGGCTTGTCCCACCAGCGACTAATGCCCTGTTCCGTGGTGATTGCGTCGTACAGTTTCTGCCGTGACGTGCGGATCCCTACTTGATGATACAGTGTCGCCAATGCATCCTCCTCTTTTCGTCATCCGTTATCTCTCCAAAGGCTCGCACGCACAGGAAGGCGTACGCGTGAGTCCCTGGTAATGATACACCATCTATTTCGCTATTACGTCCTGAGGTGGGAAATTCCCTCCAATCATATACCAGCTACTAATCGTGCAACGAATCACATCTGCATGTGCAGTCTCACTTTATGCACGCCGACGAGCAGCCAACGATGATTTATTTCATAAATATGGGAGCTCTGATATATTTCAGGCCAGCGTGATCTAGAGTGATAGTTCCGTAACGGGTGTTTCAGAGAGTGCAAAAGACTTGCGCCCAGCCATGGAGTCCTTAGCACCTTTGCACCGCATCCCCGGTTTCTACCATGGTGCATCCGAGACACCCGGTGCGGGAACTCCACACCGTGCCGCTACCGACATGCGCGACCTCTCCTCGCCCGACCGCTGCGCCCGGACGATCGGCGGGATACGGCGTAGGGAGCGCAATCATGTAAAAAACGCTCCCGGCTATCCGCGTTGTTGCGATTTCGTATCAATATCACAACACGCGTGGTGAACATGGTTGCATTGTGGCTGCTCTTGGGTCGCGTGAAGGGACACACTTTGGATATGAGCCCATCTGAAGATGGGCATGTCTGCGAAAAGGAGATGGGCTGATGGCAAAACGCATCTACGTTGGTAATCTCGGCTTTGACACGAGCAATGCTGACCTTGAACGTTTATTCTCACAGTTCGGGACTGTGCGCAGTGCCGAAGTGGTGATGGAACGGAGCACCGGTCGGAGCAAAGGGTTTGGGTTCGTCGATATGAGTTCGGACGATGAAGCACAAGCGGCGATCTCCGCGCTCAATGGCAAAGAATCCGGTG
>DASXVL010000592.1:0-4048 GCA_036504255.1 Armatimonadota bacterium
GTCGCCAAGGGTTCAAAGACAATATACTGGGGCACTGGGAGCAGTACACGAAAGATTGCACATTGGCGGTGGAGATGATGCGCCGCTCCTATGTCACCTACTTTGAATACTTTGCTTGGGCGCATGACGATGCGATCAAATTGACTGAAGACACGGATGAGCCGTATCTGGCTGACCAATGCTCATGGCCGGTATCTCGCAAGCAGATTCGCCTCATCAATACCCTGTTCAAAAACCAAGGCATTGCACCGGCAGCATATGTCAATGCCAGTTCATTCGGTTGGGTGGGCTTTGAGCTACTGCGCAAACGTCCGGAATGGTATGCGACAGACAAAACAACCGGACAGCCCGATGTGCAATTCGATACGGCCTACCAGGAAAAATACTACAAGAATGAACAACAGGCAACCTATTACCCTTCGATGCAAGCGAATTTCTTTGTCGCATCACCGGTCGATGGACAGACTTACCTGGACTTTCACTGCAATGAGCTCGCGGCGAGCGCGGCGATGTATGGGTGGGAAGTCTACCGATACGATGCCGGACCACTCTCGTCTGAAGCGTTTCCCATTGTGAAATCACGCCTGGCGCGCTTGAATCCGCCTGTATCGATTGGCAATAACCTTGGGGTGGGCTGTCTGGGCAGCGAGCCGAGCGCGAAGTGGAAGACCTACTGCCGCCAAGATTCGCTGTTGATGGAAGAGAACATTGGTTTTGCCTTCTTCAATCCGACTGATCCGCACCGTCGTTGGCGCGACTGGATAGATTACCTGCGTCTGGGCTATTCCCTGACGCATACGAGCGGCGGGCATTATGTCTATATTAATGGGGCCGGAAACTGGTTGTCGACGGCACTGGGCTATGCGGTAGGCGCTCACTCCTATGGGACCTATACCGATATCAAGAGCCCGTATGGTGATTACGAACGCTTCATGGTCTTGTACGGGTCCGCCTTCTGGGATATGAACAAGCAGTGGCTCGCCACACCGGAACAGAGCATTGCCGTACACAGCCAACGTCCGCTCTGGTGGAAGCAGTTCGCCAGTCAACGACCGCTTGCGCCACGCCACCGCCAAGTCATCATTCCGCTGTTCAATCCACCGGCCGAGCAAGACGTGACCGGCACGACGGCCGTGGGACCCGTGGATGATGCGCGGGTGTCGTTCATCCCTGCCAAGGGTGAGAAGGTCACCGCCTGGCTGCTGGCGCCGGAACCGGTCGCGCAGCGTCTTCCCCTGACCCTGCAACGCCGTGACGGCAAGCTCGAAGTCACCGTTCCCCGCTTCTGGGGATGGACCAACATCGTCTTTGATTGTCAGCAGTAACGCTGGCACGTCCCGCACGCATAGTAGAAAGAGGTAGCGATGTCCGCGAGAATCCGACGAGTGATCATATTGCTGGTGGCAGGTCTGTTGTCGATGGTCTCGTTGACAGCCGAGGTCGCAAAGACGGCGGCGACTATCTTTAATACCCCGGGCGAAGAAGTGCTCGTCACGCCGCAGACCTTGATTATGGAAAAGGGGCAGGTGGTGAAAGATCCTGCCGCCCGTTCGGGTTGGGCGCTGATGTCCGACCCGGCGCATGCTCCGGGAAAGGGATGCGTGAGTTTCTGGTATACCTACAAGCAAGATCCCGGCAAAGTGCGCATCACGTACCGGTTGAAAGTTGCCGATAATACTGACCCGCGCCCAGTCGCGCTCGTGCAAGTCTGTATCTGGGAAAATGATCTCAAGCGCGATCCCAACCCGGCGAATGTCGAAACGCCCATCCGTGGCACGGATTTCCGTACAGCAAATAGCTACCAGGATTTCTCGTTTGAGGTCGCGAAGGGCGAAGCGGGATACGGAGGGTGGGGGGTCACCACGACTGGCATCACGCAACTTTGGTGCGACGGCATTAACGTGACGCAGGTGTCGCGCTTTACTCCACTGGAAATATTAGCGCTCGTCCATGTGCCGGAGAAGCCGGCCGAGCTAAAATTCGCACCGCTCGTACCGCGCATTCATGAAACCGATGGCCTATTCATGGCGGCATGGCGCTTCGCCGATGCGGTGAAACTATTAGGCACTGCGGAATGGACGCATTCACATTTGTCCGTCCATCCACAGCACACGACGCTCACCGACTATCCCCGCAAGTGGCAGGAGCTCTACGGGTATTCCACGGTCGTGCTGAATAATGTACCGGCCAAGGCGGTCTCGCTCACCGGCTGCCTGATGTTAAAGCAATACCTGGAAGACGGCGGGTGCGTGGTGCTCGTGGGGGATACCCATAGTTTGGCGCAAGGCCAATGGGCGGAGACGGCATTAGGTCCCTTGCTTCCCGTTACTCTCCCTGTGCCTTCCGACCTGGTCCGTCCGTCGCGGCCGTTACTACTCGCACCCTGCGGTACGCTGTTCGCCGATCTGCAGTGGAATGCGCAGCCCTATACCATGTACTACCATGCGGCAACACTACGACCGGGTGCGCGCTTGCTATGCGCCTCTGGCGATATTCCGCTCATCGCTGAACAAGCGGTCGGACGGGGACGCCTCATCGTGTGCTTGCTCTCAGTGATGGGAGAGCCGAATGCCAAGTTTCCGGGCGTACCGTTTTGGCAATGGGCGGATTGGCCGAAACTACTGGCACAAATTATTAAACAACCATAAGCTTCCCCAAGGAGAGGAGACCAGTCATGCGATTAATGATAATGGTTGGACTAAGCCTGCTATCTTTTTGCCTGTGGCAAACCCCGGGGTCGGCAGTCACGCTGGCGAGCCAAGGCACATCGTATATATTAGAAAATTCGTATGTGCGGGTGGGCATCGATACCGCCAAAGGCGCAACCGTCACGGATTACTTCATCAAGGCGACCAAGATGCAGTTAGTCGGTGATGGCTGCAGCATGCTCATTGATCATTTTTGGCAACAAAACTGGCCGGGAGAATTTTTGAACGCACCCTATGAAGCCCGCATCGTGACGCAGGGAGCGGATGCCGCGACGCTGGAAGTATCGCGACTGTCGCAGGGATGGCTGGGGAATACACAGCAAAGCGGCTTAAAGGTCATTCGGCGCATCACTTTGCGCGACGACTCCCCACTTCTTCATGTGGAAGTGACCGTGGAAAATACCGGCAAAGCGGGCCGTGTCATGGGCTACTGGAGCCAGAATATTCTCTATGCGAATGGCGACAAACAGGAGAAACACCTGTATTTTCGTCCGAGCATCCGTGGCGTCAGTGTCGCCAGTTATGAGAGCAAACCTGATCGCGCCATCGTCGATTTTGAACCGCAGGACGGCTTCGTGCGCGACCCGCAACAGGCCTGGATGGTGTCGCTTGGCGCCGATTCGCACCGTGGTATGGCGTTTGTCATGTCCTATGATGAATTGATGTTTCTATACAATTGCTTTTCCTTTTTCACCAACGAATGGCAATACAAGGCGACCGGTATCCCTGGGGGTAAGTCCTGGAAGACCGCATTCGATCTCTATCCGATCGCGGGGTTCGCCCGTGTCGATTACGCGTCGCGTGCGTTGGTGGCATCGGTCGAGCCGCAGGATGCCGCCGGGAAAATAACCGTTCAGGTGCACCTGGCTGCTGCCGGCATGACCCTGCAAGGCTTGACGATCAAAGGCGATTATATTTCGGCGCGGAAGCCGACAGCGCCAGCTATCGTCTTCGCCACGCAATCGGCGGCGCGCATCGGGGCCACGCCCGCGCGATTCTCCTTCACGGCGCCTCATGCGCTCGCAGATCCGATCATCATACGTTTCAGCGTGCGCGCGGCATGTGGACAACGGGAAATTACCGAGCAGTTCCAGGTGTATTATGGCGGCTCCTATGGGAAGAACTGGCAGACTGATGGATCGCCGCTGTATATCCTACCTAGTCCGGAACGACACATCATGTTCATGAAGCCGGAACAGATTGTCAAGACGCACAACGCGGTACCCCGCGTGCTGTTCTGTAAAGGGCTCTTTGCTGACACCTACCTGCCGGCAACCCTCTTTTCAGCGATGGGCGCGCAAGTGACGCCCTCCAATTTCAGTTTCACCCACGCATTTCCC
>DASXVL010000593.1:0-10219 GCA_036504255.1 Armatimonadota bacterium
GAAAAAGACCCGCGAGACGGTGGCGGATATTTTGAAAACAGTTTCTGAGTCCGTATCCATGACCTCACCGACCACCTGCATTGTAGCGCTCCCCTGCAGCACAGCACATGTGATATGGCGGCCAAGTTGGTAGAACGGTGCAATAGGATTTGTCGCCATGTGGTAACCTCCGTTGTTGATTAGTCGGTCCTATTGTAAACGACACGCCGCCCTCCCGTGACGATTTCTTTGTTGCGTTTCGTGACATAGGCATGCGCGATTACTTCGTGTTAGAAACTGTTTTGCAAGTAGGCGTAGCCGGATCGTGGAGGACTTTTCGGGTCTGGCGACGTTGGAGTTTCGCGAGTGAATAAAGCCATACCTGCCAGGAACGCCAACATCGCCAGGCCTGAAAAAGACCCGTGATCTGGCAACGCAGACTCTTCAAACAGCCCCTTAGGCCTCGGTTAGCGCTTGAAACTCGATAACGAGGATGGTACAATCCTGCAGAGCGGCGTGCGCCAATCCGCATAGCGTCCGTGCGAAAGGAAACGATGAAGGTCATTCGGGGAATTCGACCAGATTTGCTGCCCGCCTCGGTGGTGACGCTTGGCATGTTCGATGGTGTCCATCGTGGACATCAGGCGCTCTTACAAACCTGCCGCACGCAGGCGGCGCAGGTGCATTTGCCTGCGGTCGCGTTGACGTATGAACCACATCCGTCGGTCATTCTGCGTCCGGATCATCCCATTGCGCTGCTGACCACCATGCCGGAAAAACTTGAGCATTTGGCGCGCTGGGGCATGGACGTCGTTGTGATCCCCGAATTTACCCTGGAATTTTCTCAACTCCCTGCCGATCGGTTTTTGCATGAGGTGCTGGTTGCGGCATTGCACCCCCAGGTGGTGGTCGCCGGGTATCGGACCACGTTCGGGCACGCGCGGGAAGGCACCGCCGCGGTGCTGCGGGATGCCGGAGTGGCGCTGGGGTTTGCCGTCGACATCGTCGAACCCATCGAAGTGGCGGGGGGGCCGGTGAGCAGCACGCGGATTCGCCAAGCGCTTGAAGCAGGCGAGATTGCCCTGGCGACTGAATTGTTAGGCTACCGCTACCAACTCTCCGGTCTGGTAACGCACGGCGATGGGCGTGGCCATCAAATCGGTGTGCCGACGGCGAATCTCACCACCCCTCCCGAGAAGCTGATTCCTGCTGATGGCGTCTACGCCGTCGAGGCCAGCGCGCCCGGCGTCACGCGGCGCGCCGTGATGAATATCGGCAAGCGTCCGACCTTCAACCGCCCCTACTCACTGGAGGTTCACCTGCTGGACTATCACGCCGACCTCTATGGGCAACCGCTGACGGTGACCTTCCTCGCTCGTTTGCGCGAGACGCGTCCGTTTGACAGCCAGGAGTCCCTGTTGGCGCAAATTCGCGCGGATATCGCTCTGGCGCGTGCCATTGTCTGAACGGGGGATGTGCCCGGTAATGCGCCGGGGCACCGCACGCCTTACCCACTACGCCGATACGCCCTCGGGGTCATGCCGCTCAGTTGCTTGAAGGTGCGGGAAAAGTAGAACTCATCCGTATACCCCAGCCGCATGGCAATTTCTTTGCAGGGTAAATCGGTGGTGGCCAGCAAGATTTTTGCGGCATTGACGCGCAGGCCTTGCTGATAGCGGATGGGGGACACGCCAAACGCACGCTTGAACGCGCGGCTGAAGTACCCACTCGATACCCCGATGCTCTCTGCCAATTCCTCCAAGGTTACACGTTCGCGGAAACGGTGCTCGATCAACTGCTTCGCGGTGTCGAACGGTGTCGTGGCCACCGCCGTAGGCGCACCTGTTGATAGATACCGGTATTGCAGGAGCATGGACAACAGATCGACCATTTGCCGCCCGGCGAGAAACGACTGGTGAGGGTGGGGCGCGGTGAGCACGTTGAGCAGGCCACGCAGACACGCCTCCAGTGGTTGCCAATGTGCGGCGGGCAGATGGGCCGGGTAGCTGCGCGCGGGGACGGCGACCCCGGTGTAGCGCGCCAGCACGTCATGGAAGGGCAGCGCTAATCGCTCGTCGGCGTGGACGAATTCAAAGGTGACTTCCAGATAGGTCGTCGCCTGCCCATCCTGTGGCGGAAACGTATGGGGCTCGCCGGGGCTGGCGATGACCAGCGTGCCCGGATGGCAGGGGTGCGACTGCCCCCGGAGCAAAAAGCGACTTTCCCCCTCCAGGTAGAGCACGACGTGATAGATCGGGTGGCGATGCTCTGCTTGCTTGAGTGGCGGCGCTTTCGCGGGAAAGTGTTCGATGCCGGCATGCAGGATGGCCAGATCAAACGGCCGCTCCTGCTCGGTCACGCGTAACAATTGTCCGGTGACCGCCGTTGCGGCGCGAATATAGGAGTAGCTGGCTGGTAAGGTCATGATCGTGCAAGAAGAAACGCAAATTATCCATTAACAATCGTCTGTTACGTGATTATACTGCAAGTAGCGTCATGGGTATAGTTGCCCAGCGCAGATGAGGTGAGGTTGATGTATACGCCGACAGCGGAAGAGGCGCGCCAGATCGCCTGGTTGCTAGCAGAAACTCGTGCCCATGATGGGTTAGCCCCCGTGGACTTGGAGCGCTTTTGGGCGGAGCAGGAGATCGCCGCTGGCGATCCGTTCGGCGCGCACATTCCCCAGGTGCCGCTCGGCATCATGATGAGCGGCGAATGCGTATTTGACGAATTAGGCATCCCCGAGGACTATTGGCGGTACGACCACGATGCCGCATGGCGGCGCGAACTCAATATTGCCTATAACGACCTCGCCGAACGTGTCGTTGGGCGGCGTCTCTTATCGGAAACCAGCGAAGACCCGGCTCGGCGCTGGCCGGCCGTGAAAACGCTGGCGGATATTTTTGAAGCGGAGAATATCTGGGTGCCCGGCACCTGGTCCTGGTGGCTGCAGGAATCCGCGCATACGGAAGACGAACTGCAGGCCTTATTGGATCGTGTTGATGCACGCCTCGTTGATCTCAAGAGCTTTCTCTTGCCGGATAATTGGGCGAAAGAGAAGGTGCGCTTACAGGCGCTCGGCGTGCCCTCCCCACGCTATCGCGGGCAACGCGGCCCGGTCACGTTCGCTACCTCGGTCTTCGGGGTCGAGAATTTGGTGTATCTCATCCTGGACAACCCCGACCTTGCCGCCCGCTTCCGCGACACTATCTTGCGCGCCATGTTTGCTCTTGCCACGGTGTTGGATGAGGAAGCCGGTGATACGCCGGAGAGCGCGCCGCACGGGTTCGGGTTTGCCGATGATAACTGCTACCTGATGACGCCGGAAATGTACGAGTTCTTCGGTTACCCCATCTTGCAGGCCATCTTTAACCGTTTCAGCCCGAATTCTGGCGATACGCGTTACCAACACTCTGACTCGGCGATGGGACATCTGTTGCCGTTGCTCGGTACGCTCAATATGACCGGCGTCAATTTCGGCCCTACGGTGATGATTTCCGACATACGTGCACACCTGCCGCAGGCGATTATTGACGGGCAACTGGCGCCCTTCACCTTCAGCCGGCATGACGAGGAGCAGATCGTGGGGGAATGCTTGCGCGATTTCGCGCAGGCGCGCGCACAGCGGGGGCTGCGCTTGTCGACGGCTGGTTCCATCAACAACGGTTCGCGCCTGACCGGCATGCGCCTGATTATGGCGGCGATTCAGCACTTTGGCCGCTACGATAGGTAAGTGGGTGCAATCCGCGAACGTCAGGCATCCGGCGCTTCTTCCGGTTCTACCGGGAGCTGGCCCCAGTGCTTCAGGCGTTCGCGGATTTTTTTCTCATACCCCTGGTCGGATGGCTCGTAGTATGGATGGCTTTTGATATCTTCCGGCAGGTATTCCTGCTCGACATGATGCCCGGAGAAACTGTGCGGGTACTGATACCCTTTGCCGTGTCCGAGTTTTTTCGCGCCCGGATAGCTGGCGTCGCGCAAGTGCATGGGGACCGGGGCGAGCTTGCCTTTTTTGACATCGGACAGTGCGCGGTCTATCGCTTCGTAGGCCGCGTTGCTCTTGGGGGCGCTGGCGACATAGGTGACCGCCTGCGCCAGGTTGATGCGCGCTTCCGGCATGCCGACAAACTCCACCGCCTGTGCGGCCGCGTTGGCGACGAGTAGGGCCAACGGGTCTGCGTTTCCCACATCTTCCGACGCCAAAATGACCACGCGGCGCGCGATGAAACGCGGGTCTTCGCCTGCCTCGATCATACGGGCCAGCCAGTAGATGGCGGCGTCAGGATCGCCGCCGCGCATCGATTTGATGAACGCGGAGACAATATCGTAGTGCTGATCGCCGTCTTTATCGTAGCGTAACGCGCGGCGCTGCATGGCCTGTTCCGCGATGGCCAGGGTGATGATGCCGTGTTTGCCCGCCAGCTTGGCCGCCTCTTCCAACGCGTTGAGCGCAATACGCGCGTCCCCATCACTAAACTGTACGAGGTGCTGGCGTGCCTCATCCAGCAAGGTGAGCGAGAAGAGTCCCACCCCGCGCTCTGTCTCCACGAGCGCGCGTTCGAGAATCAGTGCGAGGTGGTCGGGGGTCAATGGTTTCAATACCACCAAACGCGAACGTGAGATGAGCGGCGCATTGATTTCAAAATATGGATTTTCCGTGGTCGCGCCGACGAGCACGATGGTGCCATCTTCCACGACCGGCAAGAAAGCGTCTTGTTGGGCTTTATTAAACCGGTGAATCTCATCCACAAACAGAATCGTACGCTTGCCGTATAATTTCCGGCGTTCGCGCGCCGCCTGAATTGCCTTGCGTAGTTCCGGCACGCCGGAGGTGACCGCGCTGAACGGTTCGAAGTGCGCTTGCGTATGCGCGGCGATGAGGTGGGCGAGCGTCGTTTTGCCACAACCCGGTGGCCCCCACAGGATGGCTGACGAGAGCTCATCCGCTTCGATCGCACGGCGCAACGGCATGCCCGGTCCGAGCGATTCCTCCTGCCCGACATACTCGTCCAGCGTGCGCGGGCGCATACGTGCGGCCAACGGCGCATTGACTGGGATTGGCGGCAGACCGCCGGACGGCTCATCAAACAAATTCTTGCCCATGGCGTTATTATACCGCATTTGCCCATCGCTCATAGCCGGGACGAGCCCTTGCCGCATGGGAGCACATGCGAATTACTGCCGGGCGGGAGAACTTTTCGGGTGCGCGCGGGTCAAAATAGAGGAGAGATTCTGACGGGCGCCCCACTTTTGCCCGTTGCCCAATGGTTGTTGACATGGAGGATGGATGCGCCATGGCGCGAATTCACAGCAGTATGTTCCCCAAACGATTCTGGTTGTTGCTCGTGTTGCTACTCGTGTTGGGGGAGCTCGTTTCGGCACAAGCGCCGATGAGCGCCACGGGGAAGGCGGACGCATCCCTCGTGTTTGCCGATGCCGACAGTGGCGCGCCCTTATTCACCCTCAGCGATATCCTGCGCTTTGATTGGGATCGCCAATTGTGCGAACTGACCCCCGAAAGCGCCACGCGCCTACTGGCGCTGCCGGTCGTGCAACAACGCGATTTCATCGTGAAAGATCATGAAGGCGTTATCTACCGCGGGCGTTTTTCCCGTTCATCTTCCAACATCGGCTACGACGGCCCGACGATTCTCATCGATCAGGGGGCGACCAAGGCCTTGCCGGCGTCACCCTTTGTGACCATCTCCGGGGGATATCCCACCGGTGGCGGTGCACACGATCGTGATCGTTTCTCGCCCCGCGTGTATACCCTGCTTGCCAAGGCCGGCGTGTTGGCATCCATTCCCGATGATGAGTTACCGACCCAACGTCTCTGGAGCGGGCATGCCTGGGTGGGGGGCGAACAGGTCATCAAGGCTTCCGCCGTGCTGTTTCCCGGCACCTTTCGCGTGGGGAAAACCGCCTATACGCATGTGCTGCTGTTCAAAGGGCAACATCCCGACTTCGCCTTTGACAAGCTGGTCGTTACGGCCACCTGCTCGGCTGATGGCGGCAAGTTCAGCAGCAAGCAGGAGATCCTGACCATTACCCCGCCTTTGTTGGATAATGGCATCTACATCTGCAGATTCCGCCCCTGGGAAGGTAGCGTGTTGCGCATGCCTGATGACCAGGCCAATGTCCCCGCCTCCGTGACGGTCTTCCCGCCGTTGAGTTACCCGAAGGATGCGCTGAATGAAAGCCGTGAGGGTGTCGTCATCGTGACGGCGGATGTAGATGAGGCCGGCAAGCTCGCCAGTGTTGAGGTACAGCAAGGGGCCGGATCGGCTGACTTCGACCGGAGCGCCGTACGGGCGGTGCAGCGCGCGACGTTCACGCCTGCCTTGTTCGATGGACATCCCACGCGTGGAGAGGTACGTCTACAAGTGGTCTTCGCGAAGGGCAAAGGATCGTATACCGTGTTGCCGCCTGACCCGGTCAAAGTGACGGCAAAGCCCGGACCGATGGAGATCACCTTCACCGTAGTCGCCTTCCAGAAGGATGGCGCGACCTTCACACCCATTGGCAATTGGACGTTGCCACCGCGACAGATTATGCTGCTGCCCGCCATGGCGCCAGCCCCGGACGTCGCCCCGGCGAAATAGCCTGGCAATCCGACGTGTTAGTGCCGCATGGCCATCTGGATGAGTACGAAGATGAGCGCCAACAGGCCGATCACGCCACTGGTGTACACCAGCACCTTCAGCACGGCAATGCTGGATTCCAACTCGCGGACGCGCGTTTTGAGATGCGTATTCGCTTCTTCCAGGCTTTCCAAACGCTGGGTCAGTTGCTTCTTTAAGTCCGTCAACGCGTTGCGCGTCTCTTCGACTTGTTCACCCACTTCGGGTGTTTGCTGGCCTCGTACCTGTTTCACCAACCCGAATACGAGCGGAGCGAGTTCTAAAATCTTCAGAAATGAACCAAACTTCGGCATAGGACAACCTCAACGGGCACAGGATGATTAGCAGTATAACACACTTGCATGCGTATCGTGAGTGATCAACGCTCCGTTGTCGCGCGCGTCAGGCGCGCCGCGAAAAATCCATCAGTGCCGTCGCGTTGCGGTAGTAAACGGACGAACCCCTCGGCGTCCAGCGCATCGGCTGGCAGCGTGCGATGTTTGATGCCGGCCGGGTCTAGCGCCCACTCGGGATGCGCGGCTAAAAACGCCGTCACGACCTGCTCGTTTTCTTCCGGCTCCAGTGAACAGGTACAGTAGAGCAAATAGCCCTCCGGTTGCACCGCACGCGCGGCGGCCTCCAGCAATTCCCGCTGCAGTATCACCAGTTCGTCTATCTGTGCGGGCGTTTTTTTCCACCGCGCGTCCGCTTGCCGGCGCAGCGAACCGGTGCCGGAACACGGAGCGTCCAACAACGCGTAATCCAGACTGCCCGGCTCGACCGGATAGCTCCGGGCGTCGCCCTGCTGCACCTCGATCGAATGGAGCTCGAGCCGTGCGGTTTCGCGCGTCAGCACCGCCAGCCGTTCGGCGGAGGTGTCCGTGGCCAGCAAGTGACCGGAGTCGTCCACCCATTCGGCGAGATAGGTGGTCTTGCCACCGACCCCCGCCGCCAGATCCCAGCCTTGACGGTTGCGCCCGGGACGCAACAGTTCGACCATGACCAGCGATCCCTCGCCTTGGATACTGAAGAGCCCTTCTTGATATTCATCAAGATCGCGCGGATTGCCCCCCGAGGTGACCGTGAGTCCCCAGGGAGAAATCGCCGTAGGGACCGTCTCCACACCGTGCATCTGTAAAAATTGTTGCAAACCCTCCCGCGTGATCCAACGGCGATTGACGCGCAGCGTCAGCGGGGGAGGGGTGTTGTTGATTTTAAGCAACGCCTCAGTTTCCGCAAACCCGAAACGCGCGTACCAGCGCGCCACTAACCAGGCGGGGTGGGAATACGCGGCGGCCAGATGTTCCACCGGATGTGTGGCCGGGTCGGGAAAAGTGAGCGTTGCCTGGTCGCGCTGTAAACGACGCAGCACGGCGTTGACGAACTTCGCACTGCCTTCATTGCCATAGCGTCGCGCCAGGGTTACCGACTCGTTCACCGCCGCGTGATCGGGGACGCGGGTTAACTGGGTGAGCTGGTAGACGCCGAGCCGGAGAATGAGCAAAATGGGCGTATCGAGCTTCGCCAGCGGTTTATCCATCAATTGCTGCAGCAGGTAGTCGAGTCGCCCTTGCCAGCGCAGCGTGCCATCCACCAATTCCGTCACCAGACCGCGGTCGCGCGAGTCCAGTGTGGTGCCGGTTAAGGCTTGCTCCAGCGCGGCATTTGCTGTCGTGCCGTCGGCGACGCGTCGGAGAATGTCGAGCGCCAGTGAACGTGGGGTGATATCCGTCATAGTCAGAAGTCTACCAAATGACAGCCGGTGCAACAAGGGTCAGTAGCTTGCTTGCGGGCAGAACACGACGAATTGCACGGTTTAGCCGGAGAAACCGCCTTGTCAGCCACGTTTCCCTGGTGTAGGCTATGCAGTATGATTGTGACTGCGCCTGCTAAAATCAATTTGACATTACGCATTCTCGGCAAACGACCGGACGGGTATCACGCGTTGGAGTCGGTGATGCAATTGTTATCGTTGGCGGATACGCTGAAGATTACCGATGCCGAGACGCTGACCTTCACGTGTTCCGATCCATCATTAGCGAACGATGACAATCTGGTGCTGCGTGCGGCACGGCTGCTGCAGGAACGCAACCAAATTCCGCGCGGCGCGCATATCCATCTGGAGAAACGCATCCCCGCGCAAGCCGGGCTCGGCGGGGGCAGCAGCGATGCGGCGACGACACTGGCTGCGTTGAATGAATTTTGGGAACTGCGCCTGCCCACTGATGAGTTGGATGCCTATGCGGCGCAACTAGGGTCTGATGTCCCCTTCTTCTTGCATGGGCCCTCCGCGCTGGTGCGTGGGCGGGGTGAAGAGGTGACGCCGGTGATACATCAGACCGCGGCGCATGTGGTGGTCATTAAGCCCAGCGCCGGTTTATCCACGCCGCAGGTCTACGCGAATCTCCACGCGCCGACGCTCGCGCCCGACACCCTGCCGCGACAAGAACGCCCCGAGACCCACGCCATGTTGCACGCGTTGGCGAGCGGCAATCTCGACGCCGTGGCGCGTGCGCTGGTGAACGACCTGGAAGGCCCGGCCCTGGTGCTGTTGCCCGAGTTATTTCGCCTGCGCGAACGCATGCTGCAACTGGGCTGCCATGCCGTGCTGCTCTGTGGCAGTGGCTCCGCGCTGTTCGGGTTATGCCATGATGCCGACACCGCCCGGCATGCCGCAGTCGATTTGCGGAATGACGTCCTCTGGACCTGGTCCGGCCCCTGGCTGCTTTTTCGCTAAGAAACTGTTTGCAAAAACACTGTGACAAATGACGCACCTAGCGAGGCGTAGCCATGCACCCGTGGTGATTAACTGAACAATCCGTGACAGCGCGAGCGCCGATGCCGGGAATGACATCCCTGGGGTCGCCGGATGACAAAATTGCGCGCACCCCGGGGAGATGACGATGAGATATTGCCGATTCGTAGTCGCATTCCTGCTCGTGGTGGCGGTTGCCATTCCGGTATTCGCCTGGTCAAATGCAGCCGTCGATACGACGCAGCCGACCGGCAAGCGGATTGATTGGCTGCAGAAGGATTATACCAACCCGACTCCCGGTGGGGCCACGCAAACCGCCGTGTTGCCCGACACGGTTCCCCTGACGATAGCAAAACCGGCCAGTACGGTCACCTATCAAGTGCAAATGCGTGTCCGGCCCGTGGATCCAACACCCTTCGCTTATGGCGGGTACTACGGTGCGGATGGCAACTACTATCCCTATGCAAGCGGGGACTATTCCCGCGAGGGTTTTGTGACTGAACCACAAAACTGGTGGATTGGTAACCAGCCCTACTTACCATACTATGGCTATAATCCACCGACAACCGACGGCTATTATCCTCCCTATGCGTACAACACAGCGCCGGTACGCTTTCGTGGGTATAACAACTACAACCAGATTGTGCCCGCGCCGCCGTTAGTCTCGCCTCCGGCGTATATCCCGGCATTCACTACGCCGGTGCCCCCGGCGCCGTTACAGATCGAAGTCACCCCGCACGGGATTATCACCCGGCGTGATCCGCACTTTCAGTTGTTCTACGTGCCGCAGCCGCCGAATTACTTGACGACCGGCTCGGCGATCTATCAAATGCCACAGCAGTCGTTCTACTACGGTTATCCACCC
>DASXVL010000594.1:0-17768 GCA_036504255.1 Armatimonadota bacterium
TAGCGAGTCGATTGTTTCGTCCATCGTCCGCGGATTTTTGTCGCGTATCGAGGACCTATACTCGTCAAAAAACCGCGGACGATGGGCGGAAGAAGCGGCCGCAAGACGTGCCCTCGGCCTTGAGCAACAGGCTGCTAGGTACAACGTGACGCCCCACTACAGCTAGATGCTGGCATATGCAACAAGGCAACGCGCATGACAACACACAATCCGTATACCGTGCAAATTGTTACAAAGCGGTAGCGGACAACGCGGATTGACGCATGCCGCTGATAGCATAGATACTCTCTATGGTTGCACGTGCCAACAGTGGGCACGGCGCCATCATCACGAAAGGAGATCAATTCCATGCAAATCTTTACTCCCACTGTACCCCGCAGCCACCGGTCAGGATTCACCTTGATCGAACTTCTTGTCGTCATCGCCATTATCGCGATCCTGGCGGCCATCCTCTTCCCGGTCTTCGCCAAAGCGCGTGAGAAAGCACGGCAGACGAAATGCCTCAGCAATCAGAAACAGATTGCACTCGCGCTTACCATGTGGGTGCAGGAGAATAATGAAATTCTGCCGACCGCGTACACAGATTCCCCGACGACCGGCACGGTCGGCGTCTGGGACCAGGGGGAGCCGGTCACGTGGATGAGTAACATGGAGGTGGCCGACAAGGTGTACGACTGCCCGACGGCGTCGAAACGCGGCAACGCCTCGTCCCCGGACTATGGCTTCAATGAGCGCATCAGCAGCAGGGCGCTAGCCGACTTCCTCGCCCCGGACAGTGTCATGCTGACCTCCGACCTGGCGGACGGTGCCCCGGGGGCGCTCATCAGTATGACAAACGGCTATTTTGACCTGGGCATCCGCCATGACGGCGGGGCCATCCAGTCCTTCCTCGATGGGCACGTGGCCTACACCAAAGACCCCAAAGACAGCGTCGCCATGGTGGAAGACTTTGGCACATGGCGCGCGGCACTGGATGGCACCTTCGACACCACTAAGGGCGGCGCGCCAAACGGGTGGTTGTCTGGCCGTTCGAATTCTACGAGCTTCACTTCCTACAAAAAAAAGCCCTATCTTGATCAGATGTCGCTCGCAGCGGGTTCAACACATCCCGAATGGCAGGTGGTTGGCAAGCTGCATCGGCAGCCGGTGGATCGCGCGAAACACATCGAAATCACCTTTACGGCGGCCTGCTCTGCAAATTACACCAGCATTTATGTCTGGGCAAGTGATGTCACGCAAAACGGGTATGGCGCTTATCTCCACATGCAAAACGTCAACGATACGCGCCTCGCGAAGATTACCGGCAATACCAGCAGCTTTCTGGCGCCGCCAAATACCGCCACCCACCCCTGGGGGCAGGACGCCAGCGTTCCGGCGGCGGGCTATTGTGGCTATCTGAACTTAGGCTACCTTGTCGCCCACGTGCGTTTGGAGCAGGCTGCCGCGGGGGCGCCGGTCAAAGCGACGCTATGGTACACCAAGTCGGTGCCGACGACATGGACCAATCCCGGTTGGTCTCAAAAGGATACCTCCTTCGCTAATCCGATCGCGACCTGGACAGACACCGGGGCGAACACACCGGTGAAAGACTTATCCACCCTCACCTGTCTCGCGTTCGGTTCCACGACAAATACTTACATCACCAACGTCAGCATCGTGGCCTGGTAATCCGCGCGCTATTCGCTCATGCTGCCCGGATGGGCAGCATGAGCGGTGGCCACGGGCTCGGGCTTATCAACCCAGCCTTCCCCCACTGCAGCAAGGGAGAGTAGCGGTTCTACGGCTCCCTTCCCTTGTCGCAACGGGGGAAGGGCCGGGGTTGAAAACCCCGAGCCTGTCGAGGGGATAGGGGCCTTTTCCCAGCAGAGCAAACCAAACACCACCGAAAAACCGCACAGAAAGTACATGCACCCGCAGGCGATGGAAGCGAGGATTTATGGAGACCATGCAAACGGCTGTCATCGAGCAGGACCCGGTCGTGGCGGTCGTGATTCATTGGGGATGGGTGACCCCCGGTGTCGCCGATTGTAACCGGCGCTTGCAGGAAGGGCAATATCTCGAATTTCTGGCGACCGATGGGTGTGATAAGGGGACGTTTAATTTTACCCAGCCCGGGTGGGTGCTCGATAGCGGTATGCATCCCTCCGTCCGGGCGGTGACCGCAGAAAATATTGAGCCCGGCAAGCGCGGACGCCCATTTGACGCCGCGACGTTGGACGCCTTGCGGCGCGCCGTGCAGGACGAGACGTTGAACTACCTGGCGTATCCCTACGCCGGGGCCATTGTGGAGGGCATGACGGGCGAGTCCGCCTTACGCGGCTACCGCTTGACGCGGGCGGTGGTGCGCGAGAATCTGCACGCCGACCCGCTCGGTTTTTTCGTGCATGACGGGCCGACGGTGCTGAATTGGACCTGCCATATGCTGCCACAGATTGGCTGGCTGGCCGGGTACCGCTACCTGTTTGGCAAATATTCGGCGCGGGTGGAGTCGCCCGACGGTACCGTGCTGATGATGTTCGGCCGACCGGACGCTGACGCCGCCTACTTGTATAATGTCGTCGAGTTGATGGATGCGCCCCGGCAAGTGCAGGAACTCTGCGCGGAATACCGTGACCAGCGCCTGCGCTTTGCTTCGGCGGACTGCCTGCCCGCATTAAACAGCAGCGTGACGCGGCGCGAATCCGCGTTACGCTTGCTGACCAAAGGCTGGTATGGCGGCACCCCCCTCGTGCTGCAGATGCAGGAGGCGCTGCGGCGGACGGACCGAGCCTTAAGCCTGCTCGCGACGCTGCAGACGCTGATGGGCGTGCACGTCGAGCTGACCGATTACTGGAAGCGCAGCTTGATCCTGCAAGACTGCCATCTGCAATGGCTCTTGCACGATTTGGCCCCACACTATCTGCCGCTGGCGCTGCGCCTCGAACAGGACGTCCGCGGGCATCTGGCGGCCTTACTCCACGGCGCGAACGATGACGCGCGGCGCTACGCCTTCAATCCCCTGCCCTTCTCGCGGGGCGGGGTGGTGGAGACGGCTGCGCACCGCTATGCGTTCGTGCCACAGGTCAAGCCGTGTGCCACGCAGTCGCTGGCGAATATGAGCACGGACACGGTGCAGGCCACTGCCACCGCCTTGTCCAACGGGCTCATCACGGTGGCGCTCGGCCCGCAGGGGCAAATTCTGTCGGTCACCGATACGCAAGGGGTGGTACGCTATACCGGCGCGGCGAACCGCCTGGCGCACTGGCACAATGTGCCCGCCTCCGGCGCGGTGACGCTCACCACCGGCACGCCGTGGACGGAGGGCGCCTATTGCGGCAACTTGCGCTTGACCACCGAGCTGGACGTGCCGGATGCTGGCGACTACACCTTTCGCCTGGACGTGCCGCGCGGCATGACGATTGCGCTGGCGTGCGCGGGCGAGGAATGGACGCCGGCAACCAATCGCCACTGGGGCGGGGGCTTGCCGTCCGCACAACGCGACATTTACTCCGGCTGCGGGGTCGTGCGCCTCCGCAAGGGGATGAATCGGCTGGTGCTGCACGCGGTGGCGGACGAAGGCTATCACATCGCGTCGGCGCGGCTGCAACGCGCGGGGCAGGAATGGCCGCTCACGCAGTGGCAGGGCGAACGGGTGACCCAATGGGCGGATGACCCATTCCGCGTCACGCGAGTGGAGGTCCACGAAGCTGGCGCACGCGCCGCCGTCACCTTCCACGGGGCGTTCTCCACCTGCCAGGCCACGCTCACGCTGACGCTGGATGCGGGCAGTGAACGCGTGGACGTCCAGTTCACGCGGCACTACGCGGAGGGCGTGCACGAAGGCTGTCAAACGCTGCCCTTGCCGCTGGAGGTGGGGTCCTACCTGGGCAGTTGCTGTGAGCGTCCCTATGCCCCGGCGTTTGCCGTCGAGCAATCGGTGCCCTACGCGCAGACGCGCTATAGCAGCGACAAACCGTACGGCTATCATGCGGCCTCGGATGATGCGGACTCGTGGTGTAACGGACGGTTCGTTCCCTTTTATGCCGGTATCAGCCCGTTCCTCGGCATCGACACGGCGCTCGCTGAGTCCGACACGGGCACGGTGCTGCTGCTGACGGATGGCCATAACCACTTCTACCGGCGACGCGATGGCGCGCAGGCCACGGAATACCTGGGGGTGAGTCTGGGGGCCTCGGCGATTCACCCGAATACGCAGAGCTACCGTATGCCCGAGGGGTCGTATTGGGAAAAAATCGGGCGGCACATGATCACCGACTATACCGACGCGTATGAACACTGTGACTTCGTGGCGCCGCCGGGCGAGCTCAGTTGTGGCTGGTCGCTCTATTTCTCCGCACAACCGTCGGTAGCGCGTGCCTTTTGCCATCAACAACGGCTGGAACGCCTCTTTCCCCTCCTGCTGACGCCACGCGCGTTGTCGCTCCCCTGCAGTGTGACGGGCGACGGCGTGGTGTTAGCCGCGCTGGAGTACGCTGATACGGGCGCGGTACTCGTACGCCTCGTCAACCTGCAGGAGACCGCGACACCCTTTACGCTGACACTGCCCTGGCCGGTCACATCAGTCACCTGTAGCGAAGCGATGCCCATGGCGGCACTGTGCGTTGAGGCGGATGGGGTGCGTGGGGTACTGCCACCCTATGCGCTGCGTGAATTACAAATTAGCGTAAAGGGCGGCTAGCAGCTCCAGGAGTGACCCTCTCCCCAGTTTGAGGGGCTTCACCGGATCGTACGGAACACAACGGGACACATGCGGCGCTCTCCTGCACACACGCAGGGGAGCGCCGCATGCCACATACTCTCCACTGCTCCCTCTTCCTGCAACTTTTCGCGCGTTTCACGGTATACTGTAATAGAGCTTCTCACCGAATGAGATGCCTCTATACCAGTACGATGGCAACAGTTGCCAAGCGCATTGTCTGTGATGAGGGAGGGTGGAGCGTGACAAGCCGACAGTGGCCAATGTTCATCGTGGTGCTGGGATTCGCCAGCGCCTGCGTCACCGTGCGCGCGGCGACGGAACCAACCCCGCCGCGCCAAGCCGTGGGTACCGCCTGGTCAACGCCCGCGAACGTCATTGATTTGCGGGTAGAGCCCACCCTGAAGCAGCATGCCGTCCAACTCCGCACCCCCTGTACCGACGAGGTGTTTATCCGACGTGTCTTCATCGACCTGATCGGCACGTTGCCGACCCCGAAAGAGGTGGACGCGTTTCTGCAGGACCCACGCCCCGACAAACGCGCCACGCTCATCGACGCCCTGTTCACGCGAGAGGAATTCGCGGACTATTGGGCGTTGAAGTGGTGCGATGTGCTGCGGGTGAAGTCCGAGTTTCCCAGCAATCTGTGGCCCAACGCGGTGCAGGCCTACCATCGCTGGATCTACGAGGCGATCAGAGATAATCGGCCCTATGACCAGTTCGCCCGCGAGTTACTCACTGCGAGCGGCAGCAACTTCCGCGTACCACCGGTGAACTTCTACCGCGCGTTATCCAGTCGCGAGCCGTTCGGCATCGCCAAGGCGGTTGCGCTCAATTTCATGGGCACGCGTCTCGAACGCTGGCCGGAAGCGCGCCGCAACGACATGGCGCTCTTCTTCTCGCGGGTCGCCTACAAGAAGACGGGTGAGTGGAAAGAAGAAATCGTCTACGCGAGTCCGGAGGCGACGGAGCCGTTGAAGGCCGTCTTCCCGGATGGCGTCACCACCATCATCCCCGCGGACGCCGACCCCCGGCAAACCTTTGCCAATTGGCTGCTGGCCCCGGGCAACCCGTGGTTCAGCCGTAACATCGTCAACCGCATCTGGGCGTGGACGATGGGCCACGGCGTCATCCACGAGGCCGATGATATCCGCGCGGATAATCCCCCCGCGTGCCCTGCCTTGCTCACCTGCCTGCAGGATGAACTGGTGAAGTCGCACTACGATCTGCGACACATCTATCGGCTGATCTGCAACTCCCGCACCTACCAGCAGTCATCCGTGCCGAATGGCGACATCACGGACCCCGCCGTGCAGTTCGCGCATTACACGGTGCGCCGGCTGGACGCGGAGGTACTGATTGATGCCTTGGACTGGATCGGCGGCAGTGGGGAGAGCTACTCAAGCGCCATCCCGGAACCCTATACCTTTATTCCCAAAGAGAATCGCACCATCGCGCTGGCCGATGGCAGCATCACCAGCGCGTTTCTGGCAAACTTCGGCCGCCCGGCGCGCGACACCGGCCTGGAATCCGAGCGCAACAACCAACCGGCGGACGCGCAGAGCTTGTATCTGCTCAATTCGACGGATATCCAACGCAAGATCGCAGGCAGTCCGCAGTTAGGGAAAATCATCCGGACGTCGCAGGGCAAACCAGTGGAGATGATTCGCAATATTTACCTCCTGCTCCTCTCGCGCGCGCCGACGCCGGCGGAATCCACCACCGCCGAGCAGTACCTGAAAGCGAATGGACAGTCAGGCCCGGCAGCCAACGACCTCGCCTGGGCGCTCATCAACAGCAAGGAATTTCTCTACCGGCATTAGGGCTCGCGCAGAAATAAGTGCGAGCCCTTAAGCCGTTCCATGCGGTCTCCGCCAGGAAAGGGAAGGACGCGATATGAACATATGCTCGAATAGCACTGACGCCATCCGCCGCCGCTGGCTGACACGACGCCTCCAGGTCATCGCGACAGTGCTCTGCCTCCTGGGCGCAGGCATCACGGCGGCGCAAGCCGCTGATCCCGCGCAGCCGCCGGCTGCGGCCAAACCACACGCCAAGGCCGTGATACAAATCTGGTTGTGGGGCGGCCCACCGCACCTCGATACCTTTGACCCCAAGCCGGACGCGGGCGCTGACTACTGTGGCCCGTTCAGTAAGCCGATCCAGACGAACGTGAAGGGCATACAGATCGGCGAACTGCTGCCATTGCTGGCGCAACAGGCCGATAAATACTCGCTCATCCGCAGCATGACCCACGGCAATAACGGGCATGAGACGGCCGCCTATATGATGCAGACCGGGCACAAGCCGGGAGTCGGACCGGTCTATCCCTCATTGGGGTCTCTCGTTTCGTACTTCAAGGGGTATGGTCATGGGTATAGCGGGCTCATCCCCCCCTATATCGTACTGACCGAGGCGCAGGGGCGCTTTACCGAGGAGGGGTTCCTCGGTCCGCGCTACAAACCCTTCTCCACCGGCGGCGATCCCAATCAAAAGGTGTTCACGGTGGAGGGAGTCGTGACGGAGGGCATTTCCGAACAACGACAGCGCAACCGGCGTGAACTGCTGCGCGCGATGGATTCCCTGGGCAAGGATATCCCGAATAACCCCGACCTCACCGCGTTGGATAAAAGTGATGAGCAAGCCTACGGGCTCATCCTCGGGGAGGAACGCAAGGTGTTCGACCTCGCGACGGAACCTGATGCGCTCCGCAACAAGTATGGTCGCAACAAATTCGGCCAGTCCTGTCTGATGGCGCGCCGCCTCGTCGAACGCGGCGTGCCGTATATCACCATTAACTATGCCGGCTGGGACACCCACAAACAACACTTTGAAACCATGCGGCGGAAGCTGCCGGAACTGGACCAGGGGTTGTCCGCGCTCTTGCAAGATTTGTCCGACCGTGGCCTGCTCGATTCGACAATCATCTGGTGTTGCGGCGAGTTCGGCCGCACGCCGAAGATCGATTGGGAGGCGCCCTGGAACGGCGGACGCGGCCACTTCGGCAACTGCTTCTCCGTCCTGGTCGCCGGTGGTGGGTTTCAAGGCGGCCACGTCGTCGGCGCCTCGGATGCGAAAGGCGAGAAGGTGGCGGAACGCCCCGTCTATCCGCAGGACTTGATCGGCAGCATCCTCGAACTACTCGGCATCGATCCCGACGCCAAGTTGCCGAACGATCGCGGTTTGGACATCCAGGTCATGCCTTCGACGGAGAACGCACCTGGGCGCGGCCGGCTCAAAGAGATCATGTAACTTGAGGAGTCTCACGATGACAGCATTCAGACGACTAGGGCTATGCATGGCGGTGGTGGCGTGCGCGATCACCGCATGGGGGGCTCCCGCTGGAGAATATATCGGCTATCTCTATCCCGCAGGGGGACAGCAGGGCACGACCGTGCGCATCACCATCGGCGGGCAGCGCCTGCGCGGAGTCCGCGACGTGTCGTGCTCCGGGAAAGGCGTGCACGCTACGGTCGTCGGGTATGTGGGAGCGAATGGACCGCTGAATCAATTACAGCAAGAAGAGCTCAAGCGGCGAATCCAGGAGCTGATTGAACTACGCCGGCCGCTGGCAGCACCACCTAAGCCCGCCCCCACGCCGCCCGCACCCGCTGCAACCACGCCAACGACGACGATGACCGGCGCTACGCCGATCGTCGTCCAAACGCCACCGCCGGTGACCCTGCCGGATCTGCCCGAGTTACGGAATCTCGATCAGATGACCGTCAAACAACTTCGGAAGGTCTTCGATAAATTCCTCAACCGGCAGAAACGCACAAAACCACCGCTTGCCGAAGAAGTAACCTTGGACATCACCATCGATGCCGATGCGGCGCCGGGTGATCGGGAACTGCGCCTGCGCACGCCCTTGGGCTTGACCAATCCCATGATCTTCCAGGTGGGGAAGGCGCTGGAATTACGGGAGAAGGACCGCGAAGATGACGATGCGATCGGCCCACCCCCCGCGGAAGCGCCGGTGGTGCTGAACGGGCAGATCATGCCCGGTGAGGTGGACCGCTTCCCGCTGAAACTACGGAGTGGACAACGGCTGGCGATCACCGCGCACGCCCGGCGCCTCATCCCCTATCTTGCCGATGCCGTGCCCGGCTGGTTTCAGGCCATCGTAGCGCTCTACGATGCCAAGGGCAAAGAACTCGCCTACGCCGACGATAACGGCTTCGATCCCGATCCGACCCTCTATTATCAGGCGCCACAGGATGGTGATTATGTGCTGGCCATCCGTGATGCCCTCTATCGCGGGCGCGAGGACTTCGTCTACCGTGTCGCCATCGATACACAGGCGCCCGGCCCAGCGCTCGCGCCCTTCAAGAGTCTTGGCAAGGTAGGAGCCGCCTGGGCTGATGCCGATCCACTCCTCCCGTATGTGGACGACCAGTTGCCGCAACGCGATGAAGTCGAGCCCAACGACGCCGCTCGCACGGCGATGCGCGTCAGTGTACCGCTACTGCTGAAAGGTCGCATTGCCCAACCCGGTGATACCGACGTCTTCCAGTTCACCGGCAAAGCCGGGGATCTGGTCGTGGCAGAGGTGTATGCCCGCCGCTTAGGTTCCCCCATGGATTCGCTGCTGCGCGTGCGCGACGCCTCGGGGCATATCCTCGCCGCGAACGATGACCATGACAATGGTGAGGTGGGGCTCCTCACGCACCATGCCGATTCGTACCTGTCGACCAAGTTACCGGCTGACGGCATCTTCTATGTGGAGGTGTCAGATGTGCAGCGCCACGGCGGCGATGACTTCAACTATTATCTACGCATCGCGCCGCCGCAACCGGATTTCGCGCTGCGCATGACGCCCTCCAGTGTCGGCGTGCCTGCCGGTTCCGCAGCGCCCATCACCGTCTACGCCTTCCGCAAAGACGGCTGGGACGGCGATATCGAGGTAACGCTGAAAGACGCGCCCACCGGCTTCACGCTGGGCGCGGCGCGCATTCCCAAGGGCAAGGAGAGTGCGCGCATCACGCTGACCGCGCCGCGGCTACTCTTCGAGCAGCCGGTCGCCCTGCAACTCGAAGGCCGCGCCGTGATCGATGGAAAGACCATCACCCGCCCGGTCGTCCCAGCCGAGCGGATGATGCAGGCCTTCGCCTACTACCATCTGGTGCCCGCGCAGCAATTCCTGGTTTGGGTCATGCGGGGCGGACGTAACGCGCCAGCCCAGTGAGATGAAGGGATTATCGCCATGATCACCCATGGGCCATCACGGGTCGGTTCTCACGCCATTGACTGCGGCACGTTGCCCGCAGTGGTCACGGTCGCGCATTTCTCCGGGCAGCGCGGCGTCGAAGAGTTTCACCTGATGGTGCGCCCAACGGCGTACGGGGACATCCACACCCAATTGGCCTGGACCGAGCGCGCCTACCGCGACGCGCTCGCGTCGTTGGGGCTGGATAGCGACAGCGCGGTGCTGCGGCGTGTGTTCTGCAGTGACTTGCCAAATCAGGCAACCGCGCTGGAAGCCCATCCCTTCACCAATCCCCATGAGCCAGACGAGCGCTGTGCCGTCTCGTGGGTCTGCCAGCCGCCCATGCCCCCGGCGAAGGTCGCCCTGTGGGCTTACCATGTGCGCGTTCCCGACGAAGCACTGGACAAACGCACGGAAGGCGCATCGCTGACGCTCCGGCGGGGAGAACTCGCGCACGTGTGGACCACCGGGATGGCTGCTCAGGGTACGTCCTCCTCCGAGCAGACGGCAGGTCTGCTCACGCAATACGCGGAGGAGTTACAGGCACGTGGGCTACGTGTGGCCGACCATGTGTTGCGCACCTGGTTTTTCGTACAGAACGTCGATGTCAACTATCAGGGGTTAGTGACCGCCCGCCGCGAGTTCTTCACGGAGCATGGCCTGACGCCGGACACGCACTTCATCGCCAGTACCGGCATCGCGGGCGCGTCGGCGGACGTCGCCGCCCTGGTGACGATGGATGCGTACGCGATAGCGGGCGTGCGTCCGGAACAGATTCACTACCTGGCAGCCCTGGACCATCTCAGCCCCACCCACGTCTACGGCGTCACCTTCGAGCGCGGGGTCGCCGTCGCGTACCAGGACCGCACGCACGTCATGATCTCCGGGACCGCCAGTATCGACCGCGCCGGGCACATCGTGCATCCGGGCGATGTGCAAAGGCAGTTGCAGCACACCCTGAAGAATGTCGATGCCCTGTTGGGGCAGGCTGACGCGACCTTCGCGGACGTCTGCATGTTCATCGTCTACGTGCGCGACCCGAGCGATCTCGCTGTGGTACAGCAACTGATGGAGGAACGCTTCGGCCCCGCGCCCATGCAAGTCGTCGTCGCCCCCGTCTGCCGCCCCGGTTGGCTCATTGAAATCGAATGCGAGGCCATCATCGCCGCCGCCCACCCGGGATTACCGGCCTTCTAACCGCCGCTGGTGTCGCCGCCCATCAATCGATATTCGCATCGAAACCCGCGGCATGCCGGGTCGCGCAAGTCATACCGCCTGTAGTACAATACAGTGGTCACCCTACGAAAAATTGCTGCGCCGACACGCGCCCGAGGATTGTTCCGCCATGTCCATCGATGTTTCGCCGTATACCCCACTCTTCGCACGCTTGGAACGGGTGTTGGACTATGCTGAACGCCTGCTGGAAGCACAGTGCGCGCAGAGCGATGACTCCGCGCTCGATGAGGCCATCGCGTTCTGCTGGGTTCGTCGCGAGGGCGCCGGGGCCTTCCGCCCGGTGCGTCACCCCGATCTGGTTCACCTCGACGATTTGCTCGGCATCGACCGCCAACGCGAGGTCATCGTGCGCAACACACGACAATTTCTGCGTGGCGTGCCGGCGAACCATCTGCTGCTCTGGGGCGAGCGCGGCAGCGGGAAATCCTCCATCGTGAAAGCCTTGCTGCATGCCTTTGCCGACGCGGGGCTGCGCCTGGTGCAGGTGCACCGCCAGGATCTCCGCGATTTACCGGAGATCATCGACCGCGTATGGGACCGGCCAGAGAAATATCTCCTCTTTTGCGATGACCTGTCCTTTGAAGATGATGATGTGGAGTATAAGGAATTAAAAGCCTTGTTAGAGGGTGGCATCCACGCGCGGCCGCACAATGTCCTCGTCTACGCGACTTCCAATCGGCGTCACCTCATGCCGGAACGCATGGCCGACCGGCAAGGGGTGAGCGACAACAATGACGAGGTGCACCCGAACGAGGCGCGGGAGGAAAAGCTCTCGCTGGCCGACCGCTTTGGCATTCGCCTCGGCTTCTACGCCGTGAATCAAGCCACCTACCTGCAGATCGTGCATCACCTGGCCGCGCAACGTGGCCTGCCGGTGGACGCGGCGACGCTGGAACGCGAGGCGCTACGCTGGACGCTCGCCTACTCAGCCCGCTCCGGGCGTAGCGCCCGTCAGTTCATCGATGACCTGGAGGGACGGCTGGCGCTGGAGTAGTAATGCGCATGGTGTCATGTCGTGCAGCCTGTCGGTGGTGTGAGCAAGCGTTTAGCGTCTGGCGTCTGGCGTCTGGCGTTTAGCTGACGTGGGGCGTCACGTTGTACCTGCTGTGCAGATTGAGCGTCTGTAGCGCGCGCCCGCTGTGGCGCGCCTGTCGTGCGACCGTATCCGTGTGGCGGGACGGGAGCAGGGTGCCAACTCAGGAGCGCAAAGGCGATCTCGCGGACACGGGTCAGCAGGCAAGACAGGCGCGCCACAGCGGGCGCGCGCTACCCAAAAGAAGTAACGACGCGACAACCCGCTCCATTTAGCGTGTCTGGGAATCCCACGTGCCATCGTCCCCTAGACGCCATACGCTATACGCTAAACGCCATACCGCAGCGCGCATGACCACACACCATCCGTATAAGCCCCGCTTATCGCATGAAGCCTTTGATCAACTTGGTAATCTCATCAGCTTCCAGCAGGAAGGCGTCATGCCCATGCGGCGATTCGACTTCCATGAAACTCACATCGCCGCCGCTCAGACGCAACGCGCGGACAAGTTCACGTGATTGCGTGGTCGGAAAGAGCCAATCGGAGCTGAACGACATCACCAGGAAGCGCGCCGTCACCCCCTCCATGGCATGCACCAACGACCCGGCGCGCGCCCCCAGATCGAAGTAATCCATCGCCTTGGTGATATAGAGGTAGGAATTGGCGTCAAACCGTTTCACGAACGAGTCACCTTTATAGGCAAGGTAGGTCTCGACCGAGAACTCGGGATCGAAATTCCACGTGTAGGCGTCGGCATTGCGCAGGCTGCGCCCGAACTTTTCATGCATTGATTGCTCAGATAAGTAGGTAATATGGGCGATCATCCGCGCGGTGGAGAGCCCGTTCGCGGGTATCTTCTTGCCGTAGTAGTTGCCACACTGCCAATGCGGATCGTGCATGATGGCGGTACGCCCCACCGCATTGAAGGCGATACTTTGCGCGGACAAGCGATGGGTCGTCGCGATAGGAATGCAGCGCTCCACCAGCTCCGGGTACGCCACTGCCCATTGCAACGCTTGCATGCCGCCCATCGACCCCCCGGCCACCGCGCACCAGCGTGGAATCGTCAAATAGTCCATCAGTAAGCGCTGGGCATTGACCATGTCCCCAATGGTAATAATCGGGAAGTCCATGGCGTACGGCGCACCGGTCGCGGGATTGGTGCTCTGCGGGCCGGAACTCCCCATACAGCCGCCGATCACGTTGGAACAGACGATGAAATAGCGCGTGGTGTCCAAGGCCTTGCCGGGCCCGATCATCATATCCCACCACGGCCCCATATCCTTAACCGCGTGATAGCCCGCGGCATGCGCATCGCCGGACAGCGCATGCAGTACCAGAATGGCATTGCTCTTGTCCGCATTCAACGTGCCGTAAGTTTCATAGGCCAGCGTAATGGGTGCGAGCGTCTGCCCGGATTCCAACGCCAGCGGGCTCGCAGCGTGAAAAAGCTGCGTTTCGACCATGCCGACCGAACTCGGCGCCTGAGTTGTTTCCGTTTTGTTTATCATCACACGTAAAAAATCCCGTGAGTTTTCTCTCTTGTTGGCAGGCGACCGCTCCCCTAAGAGGGAAGGATACTGTCACCAGACAATCTCTCATCTAGAGTATATCGAAAAGACCGGCGGAAAGCGAGTGGTGCTCGTACGGTCATCTGACATCTCGCGCTCTTCCGCTGTTCGTGCTCACAGGAGTTTCAGGAGAAGCCGCGCATGAATGTTCCTCAGCTAATGGCAACAGCGCCAAAACGCAATCTTTTCGGCAGCGCCATCACCATACTCGCTATCGTCATCGTCGTGCACTTCTGCGATGCTCCCCTCCTCCATGCCTTGTCAAGAAAATCTCCTGGCATTATGCTGGAGTGGAGCGAGTTGTCGCTCATCTCGCTGCTAATCATGCTGTTGGTGCTCCGCCCCCTGTTACGCGAGAGTCACCTACATCGGACAATTCATGCGGAACTCTCCAAATCGAACACACTGCTGCGCAGCGTATTTGACAGCGTCCACGACGCCATCATTATTCACGACCGCAATGGCGTGATCTTGCACGTGAATGCCCAAACCGAAGCGTTATTCGGCGTCGACGCACAAGCGATCATCGGCGCGGAGTCCCGCGCGTCATTTTCCAATCCGGACGCTCCAGTGGAGCAGATCCCCTTGGTTTGGGCCAAAGTGCTTGATGGGCAGCCCCAACTTATTGAATGGGTGGCGCGACGACAGTCCGATGGGACGGATTTCGATATTGAAATTTTCTTAACCCGTATCAGTTTCGCGGGGAACGATGATGCGATCATGGCGTGTGTGCGCGACATTTCCGCGCGAAAACACGTGGAGAAGGCGTTACACGAAAGTGAGGAGCAATTCCGCACCATCTTCGCCAACGCGGGTATCGGCATTGCGCTGGTCAGTCCGGATGGGAAGCCGCTACGCGCGAACCCAGCGCTGCTGCGCATGCTGGGGTATGCGGAAGAGGAATTCCTGCAGCTCACCTTGGGCGACTTCACGCATCCGGATGATTTGGCGACCGATCTCAAACTGTTCACGGAATTGCGGCAAGGCTTGCGTGATTCGTACCAGATGGAAAAGCGCTATCTGCGCAAAGACGGCGGTATCCTCTGGGGACGTCTCACCGTGTCCACGATTAATAATCCCGCGGGTGATGAAGCCTTCACACTGAAAATGATCGAGGACATCACCGAGCGCAAGGAAAACGAAGATCAACTACGCCTTGTCGCGAAGATAATCGATAATACCGTCGAGGGCGTGACTATCACCGATGCCAACGCCACTATCCTTTCTGTGAACCCCGCGTTTACCGAGATCACCGGATACACTGCCGAGGAGGCGATCGGGCAAAACCCCCGCATCATACGCTCTGATCGACATGATGATGCCTTCTATCAGGCCATGTGGCGTTCGCTCATAGAAAAAGGCCAGTGGCATGGCGAAATCTGGAACCGCCGCAAAAGCGGCGAAGCGTATCCCGAATGGTTGACGATTTCTTCCATCCAAGATGAACACGGCAACACCACGCATTACGTCGCAGTCTTCCACGATATCACTGAGACCAAACAAAATGAAGCGCAGATCCATTACCAGGCGTATCATGATGCCCTGACCGGGTTGCCCAACCGGCAGTTGTTTAATGACCGGCTTGCGCTCTCTCTTGCCCACGCCCAACGTAATCAAGAGTGTGTGGCCATCTTTTTCCTCGATCTCGATCGCTTTAAAACAATCAATGATACCTTGGGGCATATCGTGGGTGACCGCCTGTTGCAGGCCGTTGCGAAACGACTCACGAAATGCGTGCGCCAGGATGATACTGTCGCACGTCTGGGCGGTGACGAATTCACCGTCTTACTCGGCAACATCAAATTCCCCGAAGATGTCACCAAGATTACCCAGAAGATTCTCACAAATTTCCAGATGGCGTTCATGGTCGACGGCCGCGAACTGTTCGCCACGCCGTCCATCGGTGTTAGCGTTTATCCCACGGACGGCGACACGGCGGACACGCTTATGAAAAACGCCGATACCGCGCTCTATCGCGCAAAGGATAAGGGACGGAACAACTATCAACTCTATACACCAGCGATGAATGCACGGGCTGTCGAACGTCTGGAGATGGAGACGGACCTGCGGCGCGCGGTCGAGCGCGAAGAATTCCTGCTCCACTACCAGGCGCGCGTCTCCTTGGCCACGGAAACGGTGCAGAGTCTGGAAGCCCTCATCCGCTGGCAACACCCGGAGCGTGGCCTCACGCCTCCCGCCGACTTTATCGCGCTCGCCGAAGAAACCGGATTGATTGTGCCTATCGGCGATTGGGTGTTGCGCACGGCCTGCGCACAGCAGCGCGCCTGGCTTGATGCCGGCCTGCCGCCCACCCGTGTGGCCGTCAATCTGTCAGCCCGGCAATTTCAACGCACTGATTTGGTCGCGACGATCGATGACGCGCTGCGGCATAGTGGTTTAGCTCCCCACTATCTGGAGCTGGAAATCACGGAGAGCGTGGCGATGGAGCATGGCGAGCAGAGCCTCGCCATGCTCCGCGACCTGCATGCGTTGGGGGTACACCTGTCCATCGACGACTTCGGCACCGGCTTCTCCTCGCTCGGGTACTTGAAAAAATTCCCGGTGCACGCGCTAAAAATTGATCAGTCGTTTGTACGCGATATCCCTGATGACCAGGATGATGCTGCCATTGCCGCCGCCGTCATTGCCTTGGCGCATACGCTCAACCTGCAGGTGGTGGCCGAAGGTGTCGAAAACGCCGCGCAACTCGCCTTCATGCGTGAACACCACTGCGATGACATTCAGGGATTCTATTTCAGTGAACCGGTCCCGGCTGAGGAGTTTGCCCGGCGTCACCTGACAGGACAGCGCATGCTGACCCTCAAAGTATAAGCGCTCCTGCACGGAACGGCCCAGGCGTTTGCCTGGGCCGTCGCTTTCGTCATAATACCGCCGTTAATTACCGTGTCGCGGCCAAGGCCTGGTCAAGGTCGGCGATGATGTCCACCGCATCCTCGATGCCGACAGAGAGGCGGATGAAGTCCGGTGTCACGCCACTCGCCAGTTGCTCGGCTTCGGAGAGCTGCTGGTGCGTCGTACTGGCCGGATGAATGACCAGCGTCTTCGCGTCACCGATATTGGCCAGGTGCGACGCCAATTTAACGTGACGGATAAAGGCCTTGCCTGCCTCCAGCCCCCCTTTGACCCCGAAGCCGACCATGCCGCCGAACCCACGTTGCAGGTATTTGGTGGCCAAGGCGTGTGACGGGTGACTTGGCAGCCCGGGATAGCTCACCCAGCTCACCTGCGGATGTTCGCTGAGGAACTGCGCGACCGCCAGCCCATTTTCGCTGTGGCGCGGCATGCGCAGATGCAACGTCTCGATACCCTGCAGGATCAAAAAGGAATTGAACGGTGAAATAGCCGGCCCCATGTCGCGCAGCGAGCCGACGCGGGCTTTTAAGATGTAGCTGAGACGGCGCATCTCGTCCGGCAATTGCCACCAGACCATGTTGTGGTAGCTTTCATCGGGCTCGGTAAAGAGCGGGAAGTTGCCGTTGCCCCAATTGAATTCCCCGGAATCGATGATGATGCCACCGAGTGAAGTGCCATGCCCGCCGAGATATTTCGTCGCCGAGTGCAGCACGATATCCGCCCCCCAGTCGAGCGGGCGGCAGAGGTAGGGTGACGCCATGGTATTATCGATAATGAGCGGAATGCCGTGGTCGTGGGCTATCGTCGCCACTTCCTGAATGGGAAAGATATCCAGCTTTGGATTGCCGATCGTTTCACCGTAGAGCGCCTTCGTTTTCCCATCGATGGCGCGGGCGAAGTTCGCCGGGTCGCTTGCATCGACGAAGCGGACCTCCACTCCCATTTTGGCAAAGGTGTAGCGGAATAAGGTATAGCTCCCGCCGTACAGCGTGGAAGAGCTCACAATATTGTCGCCCACGCTACAGATCGTCAACAGCGCGACCATTTCCGCGCTTTGTCCGGAAGCGACAGCGAGCCCCGCAGCCCCCCCTTCCAATAGTGCGACGCGCTTCTCAAAGACATCGGTCGTCGGGTTCATGAGCCGTGTATAAA
>DASXVL010000595.1:0-2991 GCA_036504255.1 Armatimonadota bacterium
TGTCGGTCCCGCGAGCTTTGACTATGACGGCACCACCTACACCCGGACCGGAACTGTCAGCGTGACGGACGTGGCCGACACTGCCACCCGGCTGATGGTGCGGTTCACCAACGTTCCGCAGGGTGTTTCTCTCTTTGTGACCAATGGTGAGATCAGCGGCGCGAGCACCGACTCGGCTGCGGCAACTCTGGTCTCGACTGTCGCGGCAAGTGACGTTGAACCGAAGTGCAACGGCGCGGCCGTCGAGAATAATGCCGGCGACCCCCTCACGCTGGTGAAGGCGCAGGAAGATGCCGATGGCAACCTCTACGCCATCTACGAAGTGACCAAGAACAACGCAAATGTGTTCGAACAGCTCGTTTTCGGTGTCCAGGTTAAGTACACTGCCAACCCGGGCGCTGGCTCGCCTGAGATCAGCACGACCTCCGGAACGATCTCTGGTCTGTTTGCTCCGACCAGCACCGTCACGGTAGCCGACGCGACCGCAGCAGTTCCGCGGTTCCTTGACAACCCGATCACCAGCCCCTCTCCGTTCTCGATCGGACCGTGCGTCACGAACCTTCTGTTCCCGTACGTGACCACGACTCAGGGCTACTACACCGGCATCGCCATCGCCAATACCTCGAGCGATAACGCGAGCACCGGCACTGACACCGCTGCGCCGTTCGATACCAGTGCGCAGACCGGTTCCTGCACCTTGAACTTCTTTGGCGACGCGGCCGTCGCGCCGGTCGTCACGCCCGAAATCGGGACGAACTCCACGGACAAAAAGCTGCTGTACAAGGCTGTGGTGAACGATCTTGCGCCTGGATTTGAAGGCTACATCATCGCTCGCTGCAACTTCCAGTATGCTCATGGACTGGCGTTCCTCCTGACCAGCAGCTTCAGCCCGTCCTCGTACCTCGCGCTCGTGATTCCGGATCGCTCCTCCACGACGCGTCTGCCGGACCCGTTTGGCTTGGCTGGTGCCGGTAGCGGCGAACAGCTCGGCTACTAACAGCAGTCTGCATTGCGAAAGAGGGAGGGGAGAAATCCCCTCCCTTTTTTTTGGATCGTGAAGTAATCTCAGCCGAACACCGTACAAAGCGGTGTTAAACTATCATTTCCCGACCCGCGTCCGTCGATCTAATGCGTGAGTAGCGCCTCTCTTGCGCTGCATTCCTTGTTTTGGGGAGATCATGACGATCAAGCATATGTACCGGTTCATTGTC
This sequence comes from Armatimonadota bacterium, assembly GCA_036504255.1. Classification (GTDB taxonomy): domain Bacteria; phylum Armatimonadota; class Hebobacteria; order CAIYQO01; family CAIYQO01; genus DASXVL01. The sequence continues at coordinate 1,212 of DASXVL010000595.1, forward strand.
TCGCTGGCGGTCTGCCTGGTTGCTACGGCCCAAGCCCAGCAAGTGCTCGTGTTGCCGGGCGCGACTTCGACCAAGGATACGTTCTCCATTTTTGCCGCTCAGCCTTTCGCCTTTTCCAACACCATCCAAGCGGGCCCGGGGGCGTTCCTCGCTTTTGTCAATCCGGCTGGAACAAGGTATTACGTTGTAACCAGTTCGAAACTGGTCGTCACCCAGACGAACGGCACGCAAGTGGCCTCGATTGCGTTCGGACAGCCCGTGAACGGCGCTGCGCTGGCGCCGGACGGCTCCAGGCTCGTGGTCGTGGGCGGCACCGCATCGAGCGGCAGTGTAACCGTTCTCGACGTATCCGGCGACGGCGCCTCGCAGGTCGCCTCTCTTAGCAGCATCACCAATCCGCTGGATGTGGCGATCAGCCTCGACGGTGCCACGGCCTACGTGATCAATGCGGCCGGAATCACTCCCGTAGACCTGGGGAACAACACCGCCGGAACGCTGGTATCCCTGGCCGGTCTCACCCCCAGCGGAACTGTCAAGCCAGGGGTGAGTGTTGGGCCGAATGGCCTGGTCTATGTCAATGCGAATAACGCCCTCTACGAACTGAATCCGGCGACGCTGGGCTCTGCCGGGACCATCCCTGTGGTGGGCTTCCCTGGCAAGCCGGCTTTCTGGACGGACGCCACCTCGGCCGTCATCATAAATCAAAGGATTTACAACACAAGTACCCGTGAAGGACGCGCGTGGGTCCTGGATATGACTAAGCATGCGGTCAGCCGGACCATGCTGAATTCCTCCAAGCAATTTACGCAGGCCTTCTATGCAAGTCCCACCAAAATCTACGTCACCTCTCCGACGAGTTACGTTTTCTCTTTCCCGCCCACCTCGACCACGACCTTGACGCCGCTGGCGCCGGGCGTGAGTTCCGCCGCGATTTCCGGCGAAGCTACCACACCGAAGTATCTCTTCGTCGCGACCAGCGATAAGCTCATGCGCTACGACATCGCGGATGACTCGTCCACTTCACTGAGCCTGGCCACCCCTCCCGGCGCCACATTCTATGTCCAGCCCACCGTCGGTCGCACCGAAGCCACGCTGAAGACGTTCAATGCCGCGCAATCGGTGGCGCGCGGCGCAACCGCCTTACCTTTTGTAGTGCGCGTACTGAATTCGAACGGCTTACCGGTTGCCGGCGTCGCCGTGAAATGGGCGGCCGGAGGCGTGACCCTTACCGGCGCAATGACCGCCACCAACGCACAGGGGTATGCCATCGCAACGGGCATCGCCCCTAAGAGCGATGGCACCTATTACGCCCATGCTACCTTTCCCGATTCGCTCGGTGTCCTGAATGGCACCACCTTCGCCCTCACGGTAACTGCCACGAGCGGCGGCGGCGGCACGTCCACGGCCGAGGGCCTGTCAATGGTGGGCGGCAACGGCCAGGTTCTGATGGGTGGTTCTCCTTCGATTGCTCCGCTTGAAGTGCTGGCGACCGATGCTTCGGGCGCGGCCGCGCAGGGTGCTGCCGTGACCTTCACCATCGCCGCCGCACAGGGTTCGTTAACTACTTCCACGGGTACGAGTAGTTGCGTCTCCACCACAACCACAACCACCACTGCCCTCACGTGTACGACGGACAGTGACGGGCACGCGAGTGTGCTCTTTCAGCCGCTGGCGCTAACTGGAGACTCCGCTAATGTGGTCTCCAGGATCACGGCCTCCACCACCACCGGGTCAGGCACGGCTAAGACCGTCACCTTCTACGAGACCACACTGCCCTCCG
>DASXVL010000596.1:0-10550 GCA_036504255.1 Armatimonadota bacterium
CATACATGCCAGGAATTCCAACGCAGCTAGACGCGAAAAAGACGAGTGAGACGGTGGCGGATACTGTTAAAACAGTTTCTAAGGACTGTCGGCTGGGCTGGTGTCAACGGCACCGTCTGGAAGAGGGACGAAGCCCCGCGCTCTCCGGCAGGACACCCCAGCATGGGGGTGCACCTGCTGGGCAGCATACGCGAGTCTGGCGAAGAATATCTAGCGAAAATGGAGTGAATGTATGCGGTATCTAGTGTGTGCTTGTATGTTAGTTGGGGCGGCGTGCGGCCTGGTGCGCGCGGCGGCCCCGCCGAGCGCGGTGACCATGCCGTCCATTGTGGCTGCGCCGGTGCATGATCCGGTGCTGCCCGCGTGGGACGGGCCGACGTTCAGCCCGCCGCCCGCGCCGGGGGTGCATCCGCGCGTGCTCATTAGCCCATCGGACTTGCCCGCACTGCGCGAGCGGCTGGAGAAGACGGCGAGCGGCCGGCGCGCCATCAACGGGGTGCGCGGTTGGTTGCAACTCGCGCTGTTCAAAGACGGCAAGGCGCTGAACAAGACCTACACGGCGCTGGTGGCAGGCGACAGCACGGCGCTGGAACTGGCGGAGACCGCCTGGTTCCGCAGCAAGGTCTCGCTGGCGCTCTGCCTGGAGGCGTTCGACTGCTGGGTGCGTGACGACGCGGTGCGCGGCAAAAACGTGGCCGCGGCCCTGGTCACCTATAACAAAATCTGCAACGGCGAGTTTAAAAACATCAATAACGTGCCGAACGCGGATTTTAACATGGGCTTCTGCTACGACTTCGCCTACAACTTTATGACCGACGCGCAGCGCAATACCGTGCGCGCGGTCATCGCCAAGGCGACCGCCGGGAAGAAGTCGCACGGCATGGATATGCCCGCGCATGCGCGCAGCTATAACTGGATGCCCGCCGGCACGGAGTTGACGCTGCTGGCGCTCTGCATCGAGGGGGAACCGGGCTACGACCCGAACGTGTACCGCCAGACGGTACCACTGATGACGGATTTCCTCACCTACGGCATCTATCCGTCCGGCACGCCGACGGAAGGCACGCACTACTACAACTTCGGCATGGACCATGGCGCGCAGACGCTGCTGGCGATGGCGAAACGCGGCGATGTGCTCTTCAACCACCCGCACTACCGCGCCCAGAAATACTGGTACCTGGCCTCCATCGAGCCGTTCGGCTACGCCTTCTCCATGATGCACGACACGCCGAACGACGCAGGGGGCCTGACGGCCAACTATGTGCTGCAGAAATACGTCTACCCCCAAGACCCGGTGGTCGATTTTGTGTGGCGCAACCGCGTGCATGACGACTACGCCGGCCTGGGCTTCTACAACGACTTGCTCTTTTCCGCGCTCTACGGCACCGATTGGCAGGGAGGACAGGCGACAGTGAGCGCGCCGAAAACTGTTGATCAATGGGGCGTCGATACCACGAAGCCGCTGCCCGCGACTGCTGTGCCGCCGCTCAACCCCGCGTCCATCAAACAGCCGCTCTCCTACTACTGCCCGAACCGCGGCCTGCTCGTCACGCGGGACGCCTGGGCGACGGACGGCATGGAGTTGAGCTTCGAGTACCGTCCTGACATTTACGGCGCGGGGCACGCGCATAGCGATCGGAACAACTTTACCTTGTCGGCGCTCGGCGTCAAGTGGGGTATTGACCGGGGCTTCCACGTGGCCGAGACGAAGGACCACTCCTGCATGCTCATCGACGGCAAGGGGCAGGGCTTCTTCGGCCCGGCGGGCCGCGCGGTGGCCTACCTTGACACGCCGTTCGCCACGGTCGGCGTGGGGGATGCCGCCTATGCCTATGCCCACCGTTACAACATCAAGAGCCGCATAAGCAACCCGGCCCTGAAAGATCTCGCCTGGGAGCTGGAGCGCCTCAAGTGGGTGGACGGCCGCTATGTGATGCAGAGTGCGCCGTTGAAGGACAATGAGTTGGAAGGCAACCCGACGTACAAGGCGCCGTACAACCCGGTCGCCTACGCCTTCCGCAGCGCCACGCTGGTGCGCGGGCAATATCCCTACGTGCTCATCTTCGACGACCTGCGCAAAGACACGGCGGCACACGACTACCAGTGGCTGTTGCAGACGCCCATGGACCGCGTCTTCACGCCGCGGGACGCCACGCGCGGGGTACTCTCGCTGGAGAAGGCGACGCCGACTTCACCGCAATTATTGGTGCAGGCGCTCGACAGCGAGGGAGTCACCTTTGACTATCAGACGTACAAAGTGCAGCGCACGCCGGAGACGGAAGACACCACCGTGTTCGGCGACGGCAAGCGCCTGGTCGTGTCGCGTCACGCCGTGGAGGCGAATTTGAAGATGCTGCTCCTCCCACAGCGCCCCGGGCAGCCGCAGCCCACCGTTACCTGGAACACAGACCATCGCCGCGCGCGCATCGATATGGCCGGGCAATCCGACGAACTCACTTTCGAGAAACAGGCGGACGGCCGCACCGGCTTCGCCCTGGTGCGCGCCAATGGTGACGTACTCGTGGTCGGGCTGCGTGACTTCTCGCCCAAACCCGGCGTGCGCATCACCCTGGGTGGCCCCGGCAACGTGGCCCTCAGCAACGGGACAGTGTACCTCTCCGGCGCCGGCTGGAAGACCTGCACCATTACCGGCGTGCCCGTCCAGCAGGTCAACCACGACGGTTCCGTCGCCAAAAGTGTGATCACCGCAAAAGGGTGCCAATTGACGGAGGTTACGGAACAGTAATCGCGCAGCGGTAAGTCGTGTCAGGGACACAGGGATGCAGTGCCCGGTGCAGGGTATGCCTGCACCGGGCAGGAGATGGAAGCGAGGAGCTATGGAAACCATGCGGACGGCCGTGGCCGAGCAGGATCAGGTCGTGGCGGTCGTGATTCATTGGGGGTGGGTGACCCCCGGCGTTGCCGATTGTAACCGGCGTTTACAGGAAGGGCAATATCTCGAATTTCTGGCGACCGATGGGTGTGATAAGGGGACCTTTAATTTCACCCAACCCGGCTGGGTGCTTGATAGTGGCATGCACCCGACCGTACGTGCGGTGACCGGAGAAAATGTGGAGCCCGGTAAGCGCGGCACGCCGTTTGCGGCAGAGACTTTGGACGTGTTGCGGCGTGCCGTGCAGGACGAGACGCTGCACTACCTGGCGTATCCCTACGCCGGGGCCATTGTGGAGGGCATGACGGGCGAGTCCGCCTTACGCGGCTACCGCTTGACGCGGGCGGTGGTGCGCGAGAATCTGCAGGCCGATCCGCTCGGTTTTTTCGTGCATGACGGTCCGAGCGCGCTGAATTGGACCTGCCATATGCTGCCGCAAATTGGCTGGCTGGCCGGGTACCGCTACCTGTTCGGCACCTATTCGGCGCTGGTGGACTCGCCGGATGGCACCACGATGATGATGTTCGGCCGTCCGGACGCCGCCGCCTACCTGTATGATGTCGTCGAGTTGATGGATGCGCCACAGCAAGTGCGCGAGCTCTGCGCGGAACACGGTGAAGCGCACCTGCGCTTTGTCTCGGCCGCCTGCTTGCCCGCCTTCAACGCGACCGTCACGCGCCGCGAATCCTCGTTACGCTTGCTGACCAAAGGCTGGTACGGCGGGACACCGCTCGTGCTGCAGATGCAGGCGGCGCTGCGTCGTACGGATCAGGCCCTAAGTGTACTCGAAACCCTGCAGACCCTGATGGGCGTGCACGTCGATCTGACGGATTACTGGAAGCGCAGCCTGATTATGCAAGACTGTCACCTGCAATGGCTCTTGCACGATTTGACCCCCCACTATTTGCCGTTGGCGCTGCGCCTCGAACAGGAGGTACGCGGGCATATTGCGGCCTTGCTGCGCGGAGAAGACACGGCCGCGTTGCGCTACGCCTTCAATCCGCTGCCCTTCCCGCGTGGCGGCGTCGTCGAAACGGCAGACCACCGCTTTACGCTCGTGCCGCAGGTCGCACCATGTGCCACGCAGCCGCTTCCCGATGACAGCACGGAGACAGTACAGGCGAGCGCCACCGCGTTGTCCAACGGGCTGATCGATGTCGCGCTTGGGCCACAAGGGCAAATCCTCTCGGTCACCGATAGGCAAGGTGTGGTACGCTATACCGGCGTGGCGAATCGTCTTGTGCACTGGCACAATGCGCCCGCCAGTGGCACGCTGGCGCTCACGACCGGTGTGGCGTGGACGGACGGCGCGTTTTGCGGTAACTTGCGCTTGTATACTGAGGTGGAGGTGCCGGAAGACGGCGAGTACGCCTTTGCGCTGGATGTGCCGCGCGGCATGACGATTGCCCTGGCACGCGAAGGCGAGGAGTGGGTACCGGCGGCGAACCGCCACTGGGCCGGGGGATTGCCCTCGAAAAATCACGATTGCTACTCCGGGTGTGGGCAGTTGCATTTACAGCAGGGGCGGAATCGGCTAGTGCTGCATGCGGTGGCCGATGAAGGATATCATATCCAGTCGGCGGTGCTCCAGCGCGCGGGACAGGAATGGCCGCTGACGCACTGGCAGGGGGAATTCATCACGCGCTGGGAGGAAGATCCGTTCCGCGTCGCGCAGGTGGACACCCAGGAAGCGGGCGCACGCGCTACCGTCGCCTTCCACGGGGCCTTTTCGAGCTGTCAGGCGGTACTCACGTTGACGCTCGATGCGGGCAGTGAGCGCGTGGATGTCCAGTTGACGCGTCACTATGCCGAACGCGTGCATGAAGGCTTCCAAACGCTGCCGTTGCCGCTGGAGATCGGGTCCTACCTGGGCAGTTGCTGCGAGCGTCCGTATGTACCGGCGTTCGCGGTCGAACACGCCATGCCCTACGCGCAGACGCGCTATACCAGCGACAAACCGTACGGCTATCTGGAAGCTTACGATGATGCGGACTCGTGGAAAAATGGACGCTTCCGTCCCTTTTTCGCCGGGCTCACGCCCTTGTTAGGCATCGATACGGCGCTGGCGGAATCGCCGGACGGCACGACGGTGCTGCTCACGGACGGGCATAACCATTTTTACCGGCGACGCGATGACGCGCGGGCTCAGGAGTGCCTCGGTTTGAGCCTGGGGGCCTCGACGATTCATCCACAGACACAGAGCTATCGCATGCCGGTGGGCTCGCCATGGGAGAAGATCGGGCGGCATGCGATTACCGATTATGCCGACGCACATGAACGCTGTGATTTTGTGGCGCCGGTGGGCGAGCTCTGTTGTGGCTGGTCGCTCTATTTTTCCGATCAGCCAGCGGTGCCACGCGCATGCTGTCATCGGCAGCGCCTGGAACGGCTCTTCCCCCTCATGCCCGCGTCGCGTGCGCTGGCGCTTCCGTGTGCCGTGGAGGGCGAAGGCGTGGTGATCACGGCGGTGGAGTACGCGGCAACGGGCGAGGTGCTCGTGCGCCTGGTCAATTTGCAGGCGACCGCGACACCCTTCACCCTCACGCTGCCTTGGCCTGTCGCGTCTGCGCAGTGTAGCGAAGCCATGCCACTCGTGGGACTGGCGGTGGCTGCGGACGGGGTACAGGGGGTACTGCCACCGTATGCGCTACGTGAATTGCGGATTGCCGTAGCGGATGACTAATGGCTTACACAGCCCGCCTTACACGGGGCGACAATTCGGGGACAGACTACTTAATTGCCTTGGCAACCCTGGCGACTGCCGCCATGCACGCGGCATGGCACGACTTGCGCGGATTGTCGTTCCGGGGTTGCCGCATCATCTCACCCAGCGACTCCACCGACTATCTCACTCATCCAGAAGCTCTGTTGGGCCAACCGGTCACGCCCGGCAAGCGGAGACGAAACGCGAAGGTGAAAGGTGATGAGCAAGGGCAAATTCGGGGAATTAAGTAGTCTGTCCCTCGAATTTCTGTCTCCGAATTTTGAGTTCAGCCGTAGCCGCGCCGTTCCCGAATGTTCCGTCGCTGACTCCCGCTCCCGGTTAGCGCACGAGCGCCTGCTGGCAGAGCGCCCGGCTACCTTCTCACAAGAGTGTTGTGTCCCTACTGTACGACAACATCCACCGCCGCGGTGCCCATGGTGCCGTCGAAGCTGCGTACCTGCACGATGACGTGCTGCACGCCTGGGGTGGCGAATTGGTGGGTCAGGGTCGGCGGCGGGTCGCCCGAACCGGGCGCCGGGTCGGCGACGAAGGCGATGAAGGGCGTATCAAAGACGCAATCACCGTTCCAGTCCCAACGCATCTTGCCCAAGGGAATGCGCTCATCGTCCTCCAGTGCGGTGGTGAAAAACGAGAAGATGGTGTCGGTGGTACCGGTCTCCGGCGTCACGCGGATGCGGGTGAGCAACGGATGCGCGCCCAGCGCCACCGTGACCGTGGTGCGCGCGACGGTGGTCCGGCCTTTCGTATCGCGCACCTGGACGGTGACGGTACGTGTGCCGGGCGTCGCGAACAGGTAATCCATGCGGTGTTGCGTCACAGAGGGCGTTTCGTACACGCCCAGGTTCACGATCCACATCAGGTAACGCATCCCTACATTCCCCCTTATCCGCTTTCCCGGCGGGGTCGCCCACATTGTAGGGCGGGCGTGAAACGGGCGCGTGTTCCAATGTCGCCGCGCCTGTGAGGACTTCTGCGCATGCGATGTCCACACGGCTTCTGATAGACGTGTTGTGTCACGTCGTGCCTTCTCTTGGTGCCCGTAGCGCGCGCCCGCTGTGGCGCGCCTGTCGTGCCACCGTATCCGTGCAGCGAAAGAGCACAGGGTGCCAAGTTGGGAACGCTCCGGCGCTCTCGCGGGCACGGGTCAGCATGCAAGACAGGCGCGCCACAGCGGGCGCGCGCTACAGACGCTCAATATGCACAGCAGGTACAATATGACAACCCCCTATGCGCTAGACGCCAGACACTGACATGTGCAACAACGCAGCATCGCGTGTAGCGCACATCCAACGCGGTAAATATCGACCATGCTCTTGACAGCGGGCCCTTGCAGCGTTACTCTCTGACTAACATGATTAGTAACCATCGCGTCACACAATCTGATATCGCCAAAGAGGCTGGTGTTTCACGCACCGCCGTGTCCGTCGTGCTCGCCGGGCGCAGTGAACCGGTCATCGCGCAGCATACGCGGGAGCGCATTTTGGCGACGGCGGCGCGCCTGGGCTATAGCCCGCGTTTCGTTATGTCCGCTGACGCGAATGCGACGAAGAATTTGGGCTTTATTACCCGTGATGTGGAGGCCGATGGCAACCCCGATATCTATTACCGGCGCATGTTTGACGGCGCGTCGCGCATCGCGCAAGCGAGCAATTACCACTTGCTGCTCTCCTTTTATCAGGGCGATCTGGCGCTGCCTGACCTCGTACTGCAGCGCAAGGTCGATGGGCTGATCATCGGTGACGCCTTGCGTTGCAGCCCTGAGTGGATCGAGCGAGTACAGCGGCAGGTTCCGCTTGTCCTGCTCAATACCTACGCGGACGACATGGAGATCGACGCGGTGATGCCCGACCTCAGCGGGGGCATGCGCAAAGCGGTCGAACATTTGGTCATGCTTGGGCATGGACGGTTGGCACTCTTTGGCGTTGTTGAACCGCATCCGCAAGACCGCTTGTTTGTCGAACGCATTGCGGGCTTTCATGCGGCGTTGACGAAATTCGCGCTGCCCGACGACCCGGCCTACATCCTGTTGCCGCCACCGGTGGAACGCACATTCGCTGAGATCGACGCTTGCGCGCGCCAGGCGCTCCGGCAGTGGGCCGCACTGCCCGCGCCTCCCACCGCCGTGCTGTGCTTGAACGATCTTTTTGCCTGCCGGCTGCTCGGCGTCGCCAAGGAGTTAGGTATTCGCGTGCCCGAGCAGTTGAGCGTAGTCGGCTTTGATGGTGTGCCCTTCGCCGAACACGTCATCCCCGCGCTCACCACCATCGAACAACCGTATGCCGACATGGGGCAGACGGCCACGCGCCTGCTGCTGGAACGCCTGGAGGGCCTTGAACGCCCCGCATTGCAAGTGCGGGTGCAATTAACACTACTCGTGCGCGACTCGACCGGCCCGGCGCCGGTGACCGATCTGGCATCGGCCCTGCGCCCGGCGTTGGTTACCGCATAACCCGCAATCACCAAGTTTATTTTTTGGAAGGAGACATGTATGACACGTTCGTTACTTCGTCCCAGGGTGCAACGTGGTTTCACCCTCATTGAGCTCCTCGTCGTGATCGCCATCATCGCTATCCTCGCGGCGATCCTCTTTCCGGTGTTTGGTAAAGCGCGTGAGAAAGCGCGACAAACACAGTGCCTGAGTAACCAGAAGCAGATTGCGCTGGCTGTGGCCCTGTACGCGCAAGAAAATGAAGAAAAACTGCCCGCGCCGGCCACCTGGAACACCGTGCTAACCGGCGTGCCTGACAAGATGTTCGATTGTCCGACGGCGGAAAGCAAAGGCAATACCATGGCGCCCGACTACTGCTACAACGGCTACCTCGGCGATGTGAGCAGTACGCCGGCCGGCGCTATTACCCTGGCCGACATCTCGGGCGGCGACATTGTCGAACTAACCTGTGACGGCAAAGTCGCCAGTGATGGCACGTACACGGTGAAATCGTTCTGGGACAATGCCAGTTTCCGTCACGCGGACGGCATCATCTGCTCCTATGTGGACGGCCATGTGGCGTATACCTCGGCTAAGACGATGAAAGCGCGCCATCTGTGGGATAGCGCCTCCGATGCGCAGGTCTTCGACTTCGACGCGAACAAGTCAAACAGCGCCGTCCTGTTCCCAAGCACCATCGGGACGAACGACCAACCCTTTAACTCCGGCGGTGTCGGCTGGGGCGGCTTGAACAACACCGTGGCCACCGCCAATACCGGCATCATCCTCGCCCCGACGCTCGGTTCCGGCGGCATGACGGTCGAGGTGGAATTCTCCGCCTATCTGGTGAGTCTGGAATTGGCTGACCCGAAGTTAGCCACCTCCGGCAGCGCCTATGTGGGTAACTGGGCGGGAGCGGTGATCGGCAGTGCCGATACGGGGGACGGCAAAGTGTGGGTCGGCGCCGGTGGCACGCCCGGCTTCGGCAACTGCGGCATCGCCGGTATCCCGGCGGCCAACGAAGGGGAAACCGTCACGCAGGGCATCAAAGCCAACACCAACATGGGCGCCATCTACACCGCGCGTTTCCGCGTACGCCCCACGGCCACCTGGATCGCTGGAAGTAACCCCAACCATGCGGCGAATGGCTATAAGATCATGCTCGCCCAGGTGTCGATGGTCGACCCCGACGGCGTGCCGCACATGACGGGACTCGATCCGGTGGCGATCGTGGCCGATGCCGTGGGCGGAAAACTCCGTCTCTCCGGTCAGTACTGGGGTTCCCCGACGGCGCACCTCAACAAAATACTGATGAGCACCAACCCTGCCTATAACTACATGATCTGGTTCTAACCACCGCACGCACGCACCGCCCCACCCTGCGCACCGCAGGGAGGGGCGGTGGCGTTTGGTCGTGCCTCGGCACCAGCCTGCGCCATTGGGCATAATTGTGGGACAAATGGCCGTGCACACGATGCGTCCTGGCAGGACGACAGACACTGTGTTGACCGAATAATTGTAAACGGAGCACCACTTGACGACGCCGGAGTATCCGCTCACCGTTCGCTATAACGAACCAGATGAGACAGGAGAAGAAACTACGATCATTGTGACGGATGAAATGCATTTGGTCACGACGTTGGAATTTTTCGATAGTCGAACGGATGGCACCGTCTGTGATGCCCGTGAACGACCTGTCGATCTTCAGGTTGAGGCGCTTGAAATTACACGTTTTTACGTAATAGAGCACCGTGACCTGCGGCAAGCCGTTGCGCGCAGTCTACAGCAGTACCGGAATGGAGAAGTATCGCGGCAAGCATTCCTCGATGAATATCGTGACGAACAGCAGGATGAACTCATTCACGAGGTCATCGAACTGGTTGAACACGACCCGAAACAGAGCGGTTGTTTATTCGTCAAGCCTTGGCGATGGAGAGCCTATGATAAACAGTTATGTGATATTATCGATGCCCTTATACTATAACCCAAGGGGATGCGCATGCATACGTACAACTGCCTGGCTTGGAGGGTACCATGGGACTCGACAATCTCTCTGATATCTCTACTGAACTAGAGATATCTATCATACGAGAGTTTGCGGATAAAGGTGTTTTCGGTGGGAAGTACGAGTTCTATGTGCCTATATCTGCGGCGAATGACTTTATTGAACACTGCCGTTCAAGAGAAGTCGCTATCACCGGAATTGAAACCGTCAAGATCACGGAGGAGGGAACCTCTCCGCTGATGGATTATATCGCTGACTTCTCAAGTGTTGTTGAAAAGGACTGGTCTACGCAAGTATGTCTAACCTACAACGCCAGCAAGACATTCCTACCGCATATTCCCCGAGATAAGAATCTATTCGTAACTTTCACGCTTATGACTCGTGAGGAGTGGAAGCCAGGCAGGCATCGTATGGTTTTGCCAGCAGAATGATTTAACTAACCCTTGTCAGCAAATTCAATTTTAGGGAGAGGTCGTGGTCTAGACGACAATACTCGCTG